>JBJFHX010000123.1:0-11936 GCA_051893995.1 Ruminococcus sp. | reverse complement strand
ATGGAGTTGAAGTTTCTTAATGCAGGTTTTAACCACAATAGCTTTAATTATAATCGGCGTATTATTCTTTATGCTGATTATCTTTTCCCACGAATTCGGACATTTTATAACCGCAAAGCTCTCGGGCGTAAAGGTAAATGAGTTTGCAATCGGTATGGGACCGAGAATTTTCGGCTTCAAAAAGGGTGAAACCGAATATACATTCCGACTTTTTCCGATAGGCGGCTATTGCGCAATGGAGGGTGAGGACGAGGACAGCGATGAGCCTCGTGCCTTTAACAATGCAAAGGTATGGAAGAGAATGATTATCATAATTGCAGGTGCGGTTATGAACATTCTTCTCGGTTTCATACTTATGTTTGCCTACACTGTTCAGTCTGACAGCTATGCTTCTACTACAGTAAGTCAGTTTGCTCCAAGCTCATACAGTGCAAACTGCGGCTTGCAATCGGGCGACAAAATCGTTGAAATCAACGGCTATTCTGTGTGGAATATGCGTGATTTGCAATTCGGAATGGCAACACTGCAATGTCAGGAGGTTGACGGCAAATCACTCGAGGTATATAAAGAGGACTGTACAAATTCGGCTTATGATGTTTATGCAGACCTTGCAATAGATAATAAGCTCGAGGGCGAAAAAGCTCAGGAGTTTTATGATTTACTCTGCGACGGTTGTACAAAAATCAATGCGACCAAGAGCAAAGAAGACGCTAAAAAATATCTCGATATTGTCTGTACCTCATTGTATGAATATTTTGATGTTGAGGATTACGACCTACCGACAATTACTGAAAAAGACACACGCAAACGATTTATAGCTGACTTAAAGGTAATCCGTGACGGTGAAGAAATAACACTCAATGATGTTCAGTTCTTCACTTATTATGCAAGTGAAGAGGATAAAGAGGCAGATAAGCCGTCTGTATCGTTTGACTTCTATGTTGATGAAATTGAAAAAAATGTCGGTACGGTATTAAGTCAGACCTTTTCCGAAACCTGTTCAATGGCAAAAACAGTATGGACTTCACTTGTATGGCTTGTACAGGGCAAGTTTTCGTTTACCGACCTTTCAGGTCCTGTGGGTATAGCGAGTGCCGTAACACAGGTTGCTTCTCAGGGACTTGAAAGCAGCTTTGGCTCGGCAGTAAACAATATTCTTTTTGTAATGATACTTATTACCGTCAACCTAGGAATAGTAAATATGCTTCCTTTCCCGGCTCTTGACGGCGGACGTTTCTTGTTCCTACTTATCGAGTGGATTTTCAGAAAACCGATTCCGAGAAAAGCCGAGCAGGTTGTAAATGCGGCAGGACTTGTTTTGCTGATGGTATTTATGGTAATTATTTCATTAAAGGACGTATGGCAGCTAATCACGGGCACGCTCCCGGGAATGTAGCAAACGGAGGATAAAATGGGCAGTAAAATTCAGGTAAAGGCAGGAAATGTCAGAATCGGTGGAGGAGCTGAAATTTCGGTTCAGTCAATGCTTAATGTTCCCTCAACCGATATTGAAGGTTCTGTAAAGCAGGCAGTTGAGCTTGAAAAAGCAGGCTGTCAGATAATACGTGCGGCTATTCCTAATATGGACGCAGTAAAGCTTATTCCTGCATTAAAAGAAGCGGTGAGTGTTCCGATTGTTGCCGACATTCATTTTGACTATAAGCTTGCACTTGAAGCGTGTGCGGCAGGAGTTGATAAAATCAGAATAAACCCTGGCAATATCGGCTCTGACGACAGGGTAAAGGCGGTAGCAAACGCCTGCAAAGCAAGAAATATCCCTATAAGAATCGGAGTCAATTCAGGCTCTCTTGAAAAAGAAATCCTTGCAAAATACGGTCATCCCACACCTCAGGCTCTTTGTGACAGCGCACTTTACCACGCTTCACTTCTTGAAAAATTTGATTTTAACGATATTGTGCTTTCTATGAAAAGCTCAACCGTTTCAACAATGGTAAAAGCGTATGAGCTTGCTTCTCAGCAGTGCGACTATCCACTCCACCTCGGCGTTACCGAGGCGGGAACTGAGCGAATGGGCATTATTAAATCCTCAGCAGGCATAGGCTCACTTTTACTCCACGGTATCGGTGATACAATCAGAGTATCACTCACAGCCGACCCTGTAAAGGAAGTTTATGCTGCTTTCGATATTTTAAAGGCGCTTGATATTCAGAAAAGCGGCGTTCAGTTTGTGTCCTGTCCGACCTGCGGACGTACAAGAATTGACCTTGTAAAGATTGCAGGCGAGGTAGAGGAAAGACTAAAAGACTGCAAAAAGAATATAAAGGTTGCAGTTATGGGCTGTGTTGTAAACGGTCCCGGCGAAGCAAGAGAAGCCGATATCGGCATAGCAGGCGGCGACGGCTGCGGTCTTGTATTCAAAAAAGGCGAGATAATCTGCAAAGTGCCCGAGGATAAACTCGTTGACGCGCTTGTTGAAGAGATTGAAAAATTGCCTTAAAATTTAGTATATTATCGTTGCAGAAGGAATTATATGAAAACTATTGGTGAAGTATTCAGTTCGCTGTTTGGTACTGCTGATTTTCCTCAGTCAGTATCAGACGGCGTAATTACCAAATTAAATATCGCTGTTGAAGCCCGTTCGGTTACCCTTGGGGTAAATTTCGACGGGCTTGTTGAGCGTAATGTGCTTTTTGAAGCGGAAAATGCAATTGCAAAAATTTTGAAGGTTTCATCAGCAGTTATTAAGCCTCATTTTCCGTCGGAGCTTTTTTCAGCCGCTTATTTTCCTCAGCTTTACATAGCAATCAAGCGTGAAATACCAAGCATTAACGGAACATTAAATAATGCAGAAGTAAAGTTTGAGGATAACACTCTTACCATAAATCTCTTAAACGGGGGCAAAAGCTTACTTGATGCAAAAGGCTTTGACAAGGCTTTAAAGAATATAATTGCAGAAGAATTTGATTTGCATATAAACGTTTTATATTCCGGTACTTTGGAAATTGAAGCTGACAGCTCGGAATACCGTGATGCAATAAAAAGTGCAGAGGAGCAGGTACAGCGTGAAAATCTTGCAAAAGCCGCTGATTTCTACCGTGAAGAAGCTGAAAATTCCTCGGAAATCAAAGAGAAGAAATTTGAAAATACAACAAGTGAAATAGAAATCCGAGAGGGCAAATTTGCAACTCCGCAGATTATTCAGTCCTCTATCCGTCCTCTTTACGGCAGAAGCATAAGAGGAAAAATGATTCCTATAAGCTCAATTGCAGGCGATTCAGGCAGGGTAGTAATCTGGGGAGATGTTTTCGACCTTGAAAAGCGTGTCACAAAATCAGGCGACAAAAATATTTTTACGATTGATATAACCGACTACACTGGCTCTACAACCGTAAAAGTATTTAACACAATTCAGGAATCTGCCTCTGTCGATTCTATACGCAAGGGCGACACTATTGCCGTAATGGGTGACGTGGAGTACGATAAATATGCAGGCGAGCTTGTAGTAAATGCACGTTCAATCGGTACGGCACAAAAGGTAAAGGTTGTTGATAATGCTGAGAAAAAGCGTGTCGAGCTTCATCTGCATACAAATATGTCACAGATGGACGCAGTAACCTCAGCAGGCGACCTTGTCAACCGTGCATATCAGTGGGGACACAAGGCAATCGCAATTACTGACCACGGTGTTGCGCAGGCGTTTCCCGATGCAATGAAAGCGGCTGATAGAATTAATAAAGATGAAGAGAAAATCAAGGTTATCTACGGAATGGAAGCCTATTTTATGGACGACCTTGTAGAGTCGGTAAGAGGTGATGCTGACACTCCGCTTGACGGAACATTCATCTGCTTTGATATCGAAACGACGGGACTTTCAGCTTCCCGTGATAAAATTACAGAAATCGGTGCTGTCAAGGTAGTAAACGGTGAAATTACCGATACTTTCTCAACCTTTGCAAATCCCGAAATGCCGTTACCACAAAAGATAACTCAGCTTACGGGGATAACCGATGATATGGTAAAGGACGCTCCTTCTCAGAGCGAGGCTGTTTCAGCGTTCCTTGAATTTGCAGAAGATAACGTGCTTGTTGCTCACAACGCACCATTTGATACTTCATTTATCCGTAATGCCTGTGAGAATATGGGCAGAGAGTATAATTACACCTCAATTGATACCGTTGCAATTTCCAGAGCTATTTTGCCTGATATCAAGAACTGCAAGCTTGATACCGTTGCAAAATATCTGAGACTTGGTGATTTTAACCACCACAGGGCAACTGATGATGCGGAAATACTTGCAAAAATCTTTATCAGTCTTTGTAATCGTTTAAGAGATGATTACAACATAACAAAGACCGATGAAATCAATACTAAAATTGCTGGCGGAGATTTTAAGAAACTCCCGACGTATCACCAGATAATTCTTGTAAAGAATAAAACAGGACTCAAGAATCTATACAGATTAATTTCCTACGGTCATCTCGACTATTTTTATAAAAAGCCGAGAATACCGAAAAGCGAGCTTGTAAAGTACCGAGAAGGACTTATAATCGGCTCTGCCTGCTGTGCCGGACAGCTTTACGAGAGTATATTGGCAGGCAAGCCTTGGGCAGAGCTGAAACAGATAGCCTCTTTCTACGACTATCTTGAAATTCAGCCTACAGGCAACAATGCCTTTCTTATAAGAGAGGGCAGATTTGAAACAGAAGAAGAACTGCATGAGATTGACCGCACAATAATTAAGCTTGCCAAAGAGCTTGGAAAGCCTGTATGTGCAACCTGCGATGTTCATTTTTTGGACCCGACAGATTCTGATTTCAGAAAAATTCTTATGGCAGGTCAGGGCTTTAAAGATGCAGAGGAGCAGGCTCCTCTTTATTTCAGAACAACTGCCGAAATGCTCAAGGAGTTTGAGTGGCTCGGCAAGGATAAGGCTTATGAGTATGTGGTTGAAAACCCGAATAAAATTGCCGATATGTGCGAAAGCGTCCGTCCTATCCCTAAAGGTACTTTCCCTCCGAATATTGAGGGCGCTCAGGAACAGCTTATAGATATTACATGGAAAAGAGCAAAGGAAAAATACGGCGATCCATTGCCAGATAT
The DNA here is from genome assembly GCA_051893995.1 of Ruminococcus sp. Classification (GTDB taxonomy): domain Bacteria; phylum Bacillota; class Clostridia; order Oscillospirales; family Acutalibacteraceae; genus Ruminococcoides. The sequence goes on along the minus strand of JBJFHX010000123.1, from coordinate 6,875 downwards.
AGTAAAGGCCCGACTTGACAAGGAGCTTAATTCAATTACCACCTACGGTTTCTCAGTGCTTTATATGACCGCACAGAAGCTTGTAGCCGACAGCGAAGCTCACGGCTATCTTGTCGGCTCACGAGGTTCTGTAGGTTCTTCGTTCGTGGCTACAATGTCGGGTATTTCCGAGGTTAATCCTCTTTGTCCTCACTATATATGTCCGAATTGTAAACACAGTGAATTTATAACCGACGGCAGCTACGGCTCAGGTTTTGATTTACCGCCTAAGGATTGTCCCGAATGCGGTACAAGAATGGATCAGGACGGTCACGAAATCCCGTTTGAAACCTTCCTTGGCTTCAAGGGTGACAAGGTCCCTGATATCGACCTTAATTTCAGCGGCGAGTATCAGTCAAAATCTCACCGCTATACAGAAGAATTGTTCGGAAAGAACAACGTGTTCAAAGCAGGTACGATTGCAACTGTAGCTGAAAAAACAGCTATCGGATTTGTCAAAAAGTACGCACAGGAACGTGGACTTACAATGCATAAGGCAGAAGAAAAACGCCTTGCGATTGGTTGTACGGGTGTTAAGCGTACCACAGGCCAGCACCCCGGAGGAATGGTTGTTGTGCCGAGAACAAACGATGTTTACGACTTCTGCCCGGTTCAGCACCCTGCAAATGACGTAAATTCGGATAATATTACTACTCATTTCGACTTCCATTCAATTCACGATACTATCACCAAGCTTGACGAGCTCGGACACGATGTTCCGACTATTTACCACTATCTTGAAATGTTTACCGGAATTCCCGTAATGAAGGTTTCAATGAGTGACCCCGATGTTATGTCGCTGTTTACTTCTCCGAAGGCACTCGGTGTTACAGAAGAAGAAATCGACTCCAAAACAGGTACATTCAGCCTGCCCGAATGCGGTACAAACTTTGTAAGGGGAATGTTGATTGAAGCACAGCCCAAGACCTTTTCCGACTTATTGCAGATTGCAGGACTTTCACACGGAACCGACGTATGGCTCGGCAATGCTCAGGAGCTTATCCACAACGGAACGTGTACTATTTCAGAAGTAATCGGTACACGTGACTCAATTATGACCTACTTAATGCACAAGGGACTTGAACCCGGTATGGCGTTTAAGATTATGGAAATTGTCCGTAAGGGTAATGCTACAAAACTCCTTACCGAAGAGCATTTTAAAGCTATGCGTGAGCATAACGTACCTGAATGGTACATTGATTCCTGTATGAAGATTAAATATATGTTCCCTAAAGCTCACGCTGCGGCATATATGATTGCCACACTTCGTCTTGGCTGGTACAAGGTTCATAAGCCTGCCGAGTACTATGCGGCTTACTTTACTGTTCGAAGTGAAAATCTTGACGGCGCTGTTGTTATGAAAGGTCATAAAGCAGTAAGGGACAAGATGAATCAGATAAAGCAAAAGCAAAGCGTTCACGAAGCAACTGCAAAAGATGATGCCGAATATCAGACCTTGCAGATTGTAAATGAGATGATGGCAAGGGGAATAGATGTTCTTCCAATAGATGTCTACAAGTCCGAAGCCAAAATGTTTATGGTTGAGGACGGAAAAATCAGACTTCCGTTTTCATCACTTCCCGGTGTAGGTGAAGCAGCTGCAATTTCACTTGCTGAGGCAGGCAAAAAATATGAATACCTGTCTATCGAAGATATGCAGGTAAAAACAAAAGTAACAAAAGCGGTTATTGAAACGCTTAAAGATGTCGGAGTACTTAAGGATTTGCCCGACAGTTCACAAATGTCATTATTTTAAGGAGTGATACATTTGAAAAGATTTGCTTCATTCAGAAACATTCTCATAGCAATTGCCTTTACAGTGTTTTTGCTGTTTGTAAAGGACAATGTTGACGTTGTGTGGGAGATTATATGCACAATTGCAGAAATTCTTACGCCGTTTGTTGTAGGATTTTTATTTGCATATCTGCTCAATTTTCCCTATAAGTTCTTTTATACAAAGGCTTTCGGAAAAATGGGAACAAAGCATAAAGTATTTGCCAAGATGAAAAAACCCCTTTCAATTGTCTGCACATATACTTTAGTTGCAGCAATCTTTATTGCAATAATATGGATAGTTGTTCCTCAGATTATAGAAAACCTTGCAAGTCTTGTTGAAACTATGCCAACCTACTATGATGCGGTTATGCAGCATGTAAACGAGTTTATTGACTGGATTAATTCTGTATTTAATGCAGGAATTGAAAAGGATAATATTCTGAATAATCTTTTGACAGAAATTTCAAAATTCTTCTCAATGCAAAACATCACTCAGTTTGCAGGCAAGACAGGCGAAGCAATCTTCGGTATGGTATTAGGAACTGCTTCGGGTGTGTATAACTTTGTTATGGGTATAGTAATCTCAGTATATTTCCTTGCTGCAAAAGAACAGCTCTGCCGCATAGTTAAGCGTCTTGCAGTAGCTTTTATTCCGATTAAGTATTTGCCTAAGATTTATGAAATCGTAGATATAACCGATACAAAATGCGGTCGTTTCCTTGTCGGCGATATAATCGACGCTGCATTTGTCGGTTTGCTTACATTTGTTGCAATGGTTATACTGAATGTGCCTTATGCTCCGTTAATTGCAGTGCTCATTGGCGTTACAAATATCATTCCTTTTTTCGGTCCGTTCATCGGAGCAATTCCAAGTGCAGTTCTTCTGTTCATAATTAATCCTTGGGATATGATTAAGTTTATTGTAATTGTTGTAATTATTCAGCAGCTTGACGGCAACCTTTTCAAGCCGAAGATTATCGGCAATCAGGTAGGACTTTCAAGTTTTTGGGTACTTTTCAGCGTAGTTGTCGGCGGTGCATTGTTCGGCTTACCCGGCTTTATTCTCGGTACTCCGATATTTGCAGTCATCTATTCTCTTGTCGGTAAAAAGGCTAAAAATGCAATCAATGACAAGGGCAAGATTGCTCAGGAAGCACTTGACTTCGAGGTGTTAAATTACCAGAAAATTGCAGAAGAACAAAAGCGAATCAGAGAAGAAAAAGAAAATCAGCAAAGAGAAAAGATTAAAAAGCTTATCGGTCTGAATAAGTCGGATTCTGATAAAACAGAAGATGATGAATCCGATAATAATGAAAATACCGATAAGAAAGAAGAAAAGTGATTGACAAATGTATTTTAATGTGGTAGTATATTAGCACGTTAGCATAGTAAAGCGTTTTTGAAACACAACAATAACAGAGAGGTTATTATGAAAAAATATTTAAAAATCACACCCGAGGGAACAAAGGATTTTCTGTTTGCTGAATGTTCGGCTATGGACGACATCTGCGGAAAAATTGAAAATGTATTTGTTACAAGGGGATTTAAAAGAGTAATTACTCCCGGAATTGAATTCTATGACGTATTTTCACTTTCTTGCAGCGGAATTACACAGGAGTCAATGTTTAAAACAACCGACAATAAGGGCAGACTTCTTGTTGTTCGTCCTGACTCAACTCTGCCTATTGCAAGAATGGTATCTTCACGTCTAAAAAACAGCATTCTTCCCGTGCGTCTTTACTATAAACAGGCTGTATACCGTAACAATCCCACACTTACTGGCAGAAGAAACGAGTTTATGCAGATGGGAATTGAGCTTATCGGCGTAAAGGGGATAAGAGCCGACCTCGAAGTCCTAACAACTGCTGTTAGCTGTATTTCTTCTGTTGCCGATGATTTCAGAATTGAGCTTGGTCACGCAGGTGTATTTGACGCACTTTCAAATGAACTCAACATTGACGAGGATTACAAGGAAAAAATCAGAGTATCTATTGAGGGCAAGAATTATTCTGCTCTCAACAATCTTCTTGACAAGCTTGAGCCCTGCAAGGCAGTAAATGCAATCCGCAGTCTGCCGTCGCTTTTCGGCGGTGAAGAGGTCTTTGAAAAGGCTTATGAAATCTGCAAGGGTACAAATGCCGAGTCTGCTCTTGAATATCTGCATAAAATCTACAACAACTTAAGTCCGCTTAACCTTGGCAGTAAGCTTATAATTGACCTCGGTTTTGTTCAGAGAAACGATTATTATACAGGCATTGTCTTTACAGGCTTTATAAACGGAATCGGCGACGCAGTAATTTCAGGCGGCAGATATGATGAACTTCTTTCCGAGTTTGACGCTCCTATGGGTGCGGCTGGGTTTGCCGTTGATACCGACGCAATCACAATTAAACGCCTTACCGATAACGAGGTCAGCTATTCTGATAATCCCGACGTGCTTGTTTTTGCTCTTGACGGTCATGAGATTGATGGAATCAATCTTGTAGCTAAGCTTAACGCAGAGGGCAGAAAGGCACAATTCAGCGTTTTGCCTACCCTTGAAGAAACGCAGGAGTTTGCAAAAAGCAGAGGCATAACAGAGGTTACGGTTATCGGATAAAACAGCTTGAAAGGATTTTCACATATGAAACCAATCAGAATTGCTCTTACAAAGGGCAGACTTGAAAAAACTACAATAGAACTTTTTGAAAAAATCGGATATAACTGCGACGAAGTAAAAAACAAGGGCAGACGTCTTATTCTTCCCGTAGGCGATAACGACTTTGAGGTTGTGCTTGCAAAGGCGGCTGACGTTATTACATACGTTGAACACGGTGTTTGTGATTTGGGCGTTGTCGGAAAAGATACAATCCTTGAAAACGGCACTTCATTTTATGAACTGCTCGATTTGGGCTTCGGCAAATGCAGATTTGCCCTCGCAACCAGAAAAGATTATGATTTCTACAGCGGTTACAACACAAAAACAATCGCTACAAAGTATCCTAAAGTAACTCGTTCATTTTTTGACGATAAAAATATGGACGTAAGAATAATAAAAATTGAAGGCTCTGTTGAGCTTGCACCGTTAGTAGGACTTGCTGACGGAATTGTCGATATAGTTGAAACAGGCTCAACGCTCAAAGCAAACGGCCTTGAAGTAATCGAGTGGGTAACAGATATTTCAGCGAGATTAATCGCAAATACCGCAAGCCTTAAACTGAGAAAAAATGAGATTCAGCAACTTCAGAAGAAATTGGAGGCTGTAACGCAATGATAACAACAGTAACAGCAGACGGAAAAAGAGAATATGAATTTATAGAAACGCTCAAAAAAAGAGCGCAGAATTCCGATAAAAATGTAATTCCTACAGTTTCCGGGATTATCGAAAATGTCCGTGAAAACGGCGATAAGGCTGTAAGAGAATATACAATTAAGTTTGACGGAAAAGCTCCCGAAAAAACCGAGATTTCACCCGATGAAATTGACGCATTAATTGAAAAGTGCGATAAGGATTATATTTCCACCGTTGAAAAAGCGGCTGAAAATATTTCCGATTTTCACCAAAGACAGCTTCAGCAGTCCTGGCTTACAACTAAAAACAACGGCGTAATAATGGGGCAGAGAATAAGGGGCTTAAAGCGTGTCGGTATTTACGTACCCGGCGGTACTGCCGCTTATCCATCCTCAGTTCTTATGAACGCTATCCCTGCCAAGATTGCAGGCGTTGAGGAAATTATAATGTGTACTCCTCCCCAGAAGGACGGTACGCCTAACCCGAATATTATTGCTGCCGCAAAAATTGCAGGTGTTGACAGAATCTTCCTTATGGGAGGTGCACAGGCAGTTGCGGCTCTTGCATACGGAACAGAGAGCGTTCCTAAAGTTGATAAAATTGTAGGACCTGGCAATATCTTTGTAGCAACAGCAAAAAAACTCCTCTACGGCACTGTTGATATTGATATGATTGCAGGACCGAGTGAGATTCTTATTATTGCCGACAGCAGTGCAAATTCTAAATTCCTTGCGGCTGACCTTATGAGTCAGGCTGAGCACGATAAGCTTGCTTCTTCAATTCTGCTTACCGATTCGGCAGAAATTGCCGAAAAAACTAAGCAGGAGCTTATCTTGCAGATGGAAAAGCTTTCGAGAAAAGAAATTATAGAGTCCTCTCTCGATAATTTCGGAGCTATTATTGTTTGCAGTGATATGTCACAGGCAATCGAATTTGCAAACGAGCTTGCTCCTGAGCACCTCGAGGTGTGCTGTAGCAATCCTATGGAGTATATCGGAAAGCTTGATAATGCAGGCTCTGTATTCCTCGGAAACTACAGTCCCGAACCGCTCGGCGATTACTTTGCCGGCCCTAATCACGTTCTTCCCACAAGCGGAACAGCTCGCTTCTTCTCTCCGCTTTCTGTTGACAGCTTTGTCAAGAAGTCGAGCTTTATCTATTATACAGAGGACGCTTTGAAGAACGATGCAGAGGATGTAATCCGTTTTGCCGATACCGAAGGACTTACTGCACACGCAAATTCAATCAAGGTGCGCTTTGATATTGACTGATAATTTATTTCCGAATGATTGGAATGTGTTTATATGAGCTATGAACTTAATAAAAAAATCCGTGAGCTTGAGCCTTACGAGCCGATAAGCGGTACATATAGAATCCGACTTGACGCAAACGAATGTCCCGTAAACTATCCTGAGGAGATTATGAAACAGGTGAGAGAGGCGATTGAAAAAATAGACTTCAACCGTTATCCCGACCCGCTTGCAACAGAGGTTGTTAATTCCTTTTCGGAATATTACGAAATAAATCCTGAATGTGTAACGGCAGGCAACGGCTCGGACGAGCTTATCTTTCTGACGGAATCAGCTTTTCTTGAAAAGGGCGACAAAATGCTTGTTGTCGCACCCGACTTTTCAATGTACAAATTTTATTCTTCAATCTGCGAGGTGGAATGTGATTCCTTTATCAAGGATGAAAGCCTTAATATCGACGTTGATGCATTGATTGAAAAAATCAACAGAGATAACATAAAGCTTGTCATTTTCTCAAATCCTTGCAACCCCCCAGGTCA
>JBJFHX010000122.1:0-12070 GCA_051893995.1 Ruminococcus sp. | reverse complement strand
ATAAATAATTTCCTACACCGTAACTATCGGTAATTCAATCACGCTTTCTGATTTATTTTCCGAAGAAGATGAAGAACTACTCTCTTTATTTGAAGATGCTGACGAACCGCCTTCTTGCTTTGAAGATTCCGATAAACTGCTTTCTGATTTTTTGTTGGAATCATTTTCAGATGATTTTCCGTTTCTTGATTCCGCTCCGCTTTCAGAAGAAGTGCGGTTTTCATTGCCGCCAATGATTTCAAGCTCACCTTCTTCTCTCTGCGGAACATCAGAGTCTGTTTTTTCTGACGGTTGATTTTCCGAAGTCTGTGAATTAAGCGAAGATGAGGAATCTTTGCCGCTCGGAGAAGACTCCGAAGAAGAAATTGTTTCAGAAACAGACCCTGTTGCAGATACAGAAGGATTTATATCTGCTTCAGAAGTACTGCTTTTTGAATTCCCAAAGCATAATACAGCTATAATTATGCCGGCAATCACAACAACTGCTGATATTACTGACACTAAAACAATGATATTCCTTTTTTTCATAAAAACTTCACAGCCTTTCTGTCAACATAAAGGAAGCACTGATTAAATCGTTTGTACATATTGCGCCGACAGATTTTTCGTCAGATTGCGTAAAATTTTGTGCGCAGGCTGACGCCTGTGTGCAGAATTTTGGGCTATATGACGGAAAATATGCAAGCAAGAGGTGCAAACAGCTTTTTAGCGTGATTTATTCAGTGGTTCCTTAATTATCATCATCTTACTACCGGAATTATAGGCAGTTCAATTACATCATCTTTTTTATCTGAATCATCAGCAATCAAACCTGATATTTTTTTCTGAATATATGTTGCGTCAGCAATATCTATTGCTCCGCTTTTGTCAATATCGGCAAGATTTTTTTGAGCACTGCTGAATGTAATAATTGATGCGCAGTATTTCTGAATCATTGTAGCGTCTGTAATATCCAGTTTCCCGTCAAGCGTAACATCACCCTTTGGCGACACAATCGGAGTGCTCGGGATAATTTCGGTTTCATCATCTTCAAGTGCTGCTGCGGTTATTGAGGAAAACACTAATGCAGTAACAACCGAAATTAAACATAAAATTATACATTTAAATCTTTTCATATTTATCCTCACTTTGATAATTATGTTTTTTCAATACTTGAATTTCTTTTTTCAGCTTTTTTCGGCTTACAAAAATCCCCTTATACACTCTGACTAAAAAACAGATTGGCAAAAATAACTTATGTTTGTAAAAAGACGGGTAATAGACTTTGTAAAATTCCATAGACGGAAATATGCGTGAGAAAATATACTTAACCTTTGATTTTGAATTTATTTTTCCGCCTGTATCAAAACTCTTTAGCTTGTTGCTCACTTTATTTTCAAAGTTTCCGTATACACCGCTTAAAAAGAAATATTCAAGCATTTCTTTTTCATATTCGCAAAGCATATCAAAATTCATACTTATTAATTTTCGGCAGAGCATTCTCTGCTTTTCTTCAAATTCGGATATACCCAGATTTTTTGTTTCGGTTTCAATGTATGTAAAACTCATTTCATTTCCATATATTTTAAGGTATACACAACAGTCAATAATTGACCTCAAGCCTGTACCGCCGATTGAATAATGCTTGTATTCGTGAGCTAACATATATACATAAAAGTCATTAATTTCGAAATGACAACCGTATTTGCTGTTTTTATCACGAATGAAAAGTCTGTTTATGTCCTTATAGTAGCTGTAAAAAGGTTCCTGTGATTTATTGAATAATTTACGGTGCATTTCAAAGTTATATACAGGAGGTCTTTTGTAGTTATCGTGATTGCCTTTTCCGACAACAACGTCGGTATATCCGAGCTTTCGCATAAAACTTTCAAGCTCATTACTGTAGCTTTCATCAAACCAAATGTCGTTATCTGACATCTGTCGCATATAAGGCTTTGGGTAAAGCTCCTTCATAATTATCCCCTTTAAGGGCATATGCTTTATTCCGTTCTCATTCATAAAGGTAAGTATTTTTTCTCTTTCAAGATTAAGGAGCATATTTTTTCTGACAGCTTTTCCGTTTGCTTCAAGCCACCTGTGCTCGGGAGTAATTACCTTTGCAAGCGCATAGTAAACAAGAGAGGTCATGCTGTGTTTCTGACAAAGCTCAAAAAGCATATCGTTGTTCATTTCTTCCACACGCTCTGTATCAGGAGTAACATCGTTCAATGCACAAAGTGAAAGATAAAGCACATCATATCCTGTTTTTACTAATTCGTTCATAGCTTACACCTGATTCTAAACAAGAGTATTCTTAACGGACCCAGTGCACAATGACAGACGGAATACAGCTTGTAGAAAAATTCGCAAGTGCTGTGTTGTCTGCCATTTCGGATAAAGCCTGTCATAACTGCGATTATATCTTTATCGGTTATTCCGTACTCCTTGTTTATACAGTTATCGCCCATTATTACATAGTTTCCGTTTTCAATATTTATAATGCGATGAAGCACATAGCTGTCGGGTTGTCGCTTATAAAGCACAACATCAAATTTTTTGAGCTGTCGGTTATTACGCTTTTCAACTATGAAAAAATCCCTTCCCTGCTTTAAAAGCGGAAGCATACTTGTTCCTGTATTTCTGTATACAAGTCTGTCGTGTTTTTCAAGGTACTCTTCAAAGCTCTGCTTATTCATCAAGCGCACCTATACCTCGCAGTTTTTGAATAATCATATGCACATCTTCTTCAATGACTGCTTTGTCGGCATCATATTTTTCAAGCATTTTTTCAACTATCTGACTTTCGGTTGTATCGGCTTTAAGGCAATCTACAATAAAAGCAGCAGTTCTGTTGCTGTTGACAATTCCCTTAAAGGATACCGCTTCTGTTCCGATTAACACCTGAGTATCATCAAACATATGTGTTACAAATCCGTCTTTGAGTTTCATACTAATAACTCCCTGATAAACTTTCTGAAATATGTTACCGCACCGTAACTAAACAGTGCGGCTACCATATTTTTGTTATTTTTTATTTACATAATCGGAAGTTCATTTTCTTCAAGCACCGGGTCAATAGCGCTTGTTGTGATAACATCCTCTGTTTCAAATTCTGTAATCTGCATTTCTGCTCTTGTATATTTTTCTTTATCCATTTTCATTATCTCCTTTATAGCTTTTCAGTTTTATGAATTAACTTTATACCCATATGCTTCCAGACCGTACTGATAATATGCTTTTACAACATTTCTCAGGCTGTCGTGTACTCCGTCGTCCTCGGGATAAGCATTAAGCACAGAATAGAAATAGCTGATTGGTGTGAAGCTTAAACTGCACTGCTCTTCTCCTCCTGCACTTACGGTGACAGTTAATCTTTTGCTGTACAAATGCGGAGGAATATCTGTTATCTTCACATAGAATCCATTATCTCCCCATTGCTTTGACTCTATATCAGCCTCATATTCTTCTCCCGTGCTGTCGGTGCAGGTATAGGTTATGTCATCAAAATTCGTCTTTGTGCTGTCAAAGGTAAAGTAATTCTTAACTTCCGTATTTGCTTCAAGTACAAGGCTGTTTCCGTAATAACCTATGTCGGTATTTTCATTGATTTGCTTGTATTCTGACTTGTAATAAGAATAATCGGACGCATAGTACTCGTTAAGCTGTTTTTCCTCATCCGATAAATCGCAGTTTGCAAGGTAGTCAGTGTAAAATTTAAAATATTCCTGCGAATATGCGCCGTAGTTGAGCATAGCCTTTAAAAGCTTTTGTGTACTGTCCGTAGCGTTTTCCGAATAAAGCAGGGTGTATGCATAATCGGCTACTGATGAAGTAAACTCAGTTCCCTGCTTGTCGCCGTTTACGAGCTGTCCTTTAATTGCGCAGGTCATTTCCTTTGCGGCTGTATTGCAGGTGAATTTATAGTAATTTTTGCCGTCAACGGTAATTACCTCTGCATCTTTAAATGGTACGCTTTGAGTGTAAAGCTCTTTCTGCTCATCAGTTTCGGAGTCGTTATACACAACCGAGAAATTCATACTTGTATCATCATTCTGATATTCCTCATCAATTTCCATTATGAAGTTCAAGCCGATATTTCCGCCCAGCGTTGCGCTGTAGCCATAGAGTGCGCTCATTTCGTCCTCATATGCTCCGCAGATGTAGCACTTACCGTCAAGAGAAATAAAATGATGATCCGCTGTAACCGGCAGATTTGAATACAAGGTTTCGCCTGCGCAGTTTGTGCCGTAATAAACTGTTTCATCTGAGAAAACAGGTGTTTCTTCAACGCCTATCATTTGTCCCCAAACAAGGTCTCCATCGCTCGTCTGACCGTTGAGCAGATATGTTACCTCTCCGCTTGCAAGCTGCTCGGCTGTTTTAACTCCTGTGTTTTCGATTGTAACATTTGCACCTGAACACAACACTAAGGTTGCATCGGAATAGTAATAGTTTTTAATTTCTGTGCTCGTAGAGCCGGCATAGCCGATTGCCGCACCTTTAAATACAATTGATGTGTATGCGCCATCCCAGATACTATTCAGATTTCCTGTATTATAGCCGTTTGTAATACTGCATTCTCCGTACCCGATAATTCCGCCTATGTCATATGATGAAGCAGAGATGATGCCGTAGTGCAGATAGATATTGCCGGTATTGTACACATCGCTTAACTGTGAACCGCCGCTTTCATATCCTGAAATACCGCCTGCATACGAATCTCCAAGGCCTTGAACCGATACAGTACCGCTGTTAAAGCATTTTGAAATAGTATTGGCACTGCCCTCTCCGATAATTCCGCCTGCTTTATTAAGGCCTATAACTGCCGAATAGCTGCTGCAATCCGAAATTTCACAATTTGCTGAATTTCCTGCAATTCCTCCTGTTGATGAAGAAAGAATAAATACACCATCTGAGCTTGAACAATTGCTTACTGTGCCGTTGCTTATATATGCTGCTATTCCGCCTGCAACGGTGCTTGCACTGATACTTGAATTATCAACGCTCAGATTTTTAATTACGGGTGCTTTGTTATCAGTTGCAGCACAATTGCCGAATAAGCCCGAAAAGGCATTGCTTCCGTCTGTATACAAGCCGCTTATTTTATATCCTGCTCCGTCAAAGGTGCCGCAGTACGGATATTCTGTCGTACCCATAGGAGTCCATTTTGTCGGCTCGTCACCGGTATATGTGCCGTCAGCTATATTGAAGGTTGTGCCAGGGTTTAAGTCAATATCGTTCATCAGCTTAGCGCACAATGTACTTGAACCGCCATTAACCGCATCAGCAAAATTTCTCAAATCCTCAGCGGTTGAAATCGGATAAGGAGATTCCTCACTTCCGCCAGACGCTCCGCAAAGCGTGCAGATTCCCTTTGCATCATATATATGACCGATTCCCTCTGTTTCATAGCGAAAGTCATTGCTGTAGGTTTTTTCGGTGGACTGACAGTTTTCGTAGCCGTAATAAACCTTTTTGCCGTTTATTACCGGATAAGATTGATGAATAGCTAAATCCTGTCCGAGTTTTACGGAAGAACTGTTTTTATTGAGGTTATATGCTATCTCTCCGCTTGTTCTCATCTCGTCCGTAAATTTAATTGTGTTGTTAAGCTCGGTTTTGTATTCGCCGTAAGAGGTAGTATAGAGCACTTCTCTATCTTTATAATACGAATTACTGATTTTTAATTTGGAGTAAGCGTCAGCGGTTAAGTTATAAACAAAATAACCGCTCGTAAAACAATTATCAATACTGACATTAGCATAGTCCATATTACCGATAAGTGCATTCAAAGGATCACTGCCGCAATATCCTACCCCCGTACTCAAGCAATCACGGATTTCTATTTCTATGATTTCATATACACCCTCTAAGCTACAAGGATAAGGGCATTCTCCTATTATACCGCCTATTTTATTGCATCCAGCCTCGCCATAGATATTACCATTATTTATACAGCCGCTTATTGAAGCGTTAATCACCCGACCGGCTATGCCTCCTGCTACTGCCGGTTCTCTATTTGACACTAATTTGTATATATCACCATAATTTTTACAACCGTAAACATTGCCTTTGTACACGAATCCGACAATGCCTCCAATACTGGCGTCATCACTCCTTGGCGTCTTATTATCTATATTTATTTCGCCTGTGTTTTTACAATCAACAATTGTACAATTTTCCGCATATCCGACAATACCGCCGAGTTTATTTGAATGATACGTTAATATAAAGCTTCCTGAATTTGAACAGGAAATAATTTTGGAATTATACGCTTTGCCTATGATACCTCCCATACCTTTGCAGGTAGAAGTAGAACAAATATAAGCATTACTGTGGCAGTTAATCACGGTTGTATCTTCCGCATAAGCAATTAAACCACCGTTTGTAGCATACATATATGACCTGTCGATGTTTAAATTCTTGATTACTGCACCTTTAGTACTGGCAAAAGGAAAGCCATCATAGTCACTATATGACTTGCTGTAATACAAACCGCTTATAGTATGTCCCTGACCGTCAAAGGCTCCTTCAAAATAAGAAATTTTATAATATGCAGATGACTCCGGCTCTATATCACCTATATATCCTGATTCATTAAAATCTATACCCGGACTTATCTCAATGTCAGAAATAAGCTTTGCATATGCACCGTACTGACCGCCGTTTACTATTTCACTGAATTTCTTCAAGCCTTCAGCCGTGCCTATCAGATAGGGATTGCCGGGTGTGCCGTCGCCGGAGATAGCCTCCACAGCCGAAGCCGAAACTGTGCCAAACGGCACAAGTGACACAAGCATCAGCATTACTATCAGCAGTGACAACGCACGCTTTACGTTTTTTTTGGTTTTCAATTTTATCATTCCTTTCAAAAAAATATACAAATATAACCTATAAAAATCAAATTTTGGTGAATTTCAGACATTTATAGATATATCTGAATTAATCATAACACACATGGCGTGACAAATGCGTGACACTTTCAGGCGTTTTTCAATAAAAAGTTATATTTTCCAAAAAAATTTTTCGTTTCTTGTCGTGGTTTTATCTGTAAAACACTGTACTATAAAAATACGGTCAGACTTTTTTCGCCTGACCGCTTAATATTTGCATAGTATTCTGTTTTGACTTATGAATTTACGCTTACAATGTTATCTACAATTGCAATAATTTCATCTGCTTCAAGGGGTTCATCGCAGGAGATTGAGTATGTTCCGTAGTCGCCCGTAAAGTATGCCGAAATGAATTTGCCATCCTTGAGTCTGACATTTACATCTACTCCATCTGTTGAACGGATCTGCATTTCTTTGCCGTCATACACGCCGCTGATGTCCTCTTCTCCTGCACTCTTGCGGATTGTGATATTGCTTGTTTCGTTAAGAGGATACTGCACCTCTACAAAGCTGTTCTTTACTGCATAAATTGTACACTGTGAATATTCGGGAAGCTTGATGTTGACCTGTGCGATTTTTGCCGCCTCTTCAAGAGATTTACATTCAATAAACGGATTCGGCATTCCTGTGCTTTCGCCTGTCGGATAATCTTCCGTTGCCTTTGTTCCTTCGTCAATAAACTGCTGAAGCATTGCCTTTACCTCGCTGAGCTTGAGCGGAGTATCGCAGCTGATTGAGATTGTGCCGTCCTCTGCTGTGAAGTATGCCGCATAGATTTTGCCGTTCTCCTTTTTAAGTGTTACTTCGCAGTCGCCGATGTTGATTTTCTTAAGCTGATAATCTCCGAACAAGCCTGTGTTGTCGCCCTCTTCTGCACTCTTGCGGATTGTGATGGTGTGAATTTCGTCCTTAGCAATACGAATTTCAATCATTCCATTGTAAGCAAGAATTGTGCTCTGTGAATATTCGGGAACTGCAAACTTGATGCCCGAAATTTCCTGTGCCTCTTCAATCGTCTTGCACTCTGTAAAAGGTGTCGGCATTCCGTCGATGAAACCGATATGCTCTGAAGCAAATGCTATCGTATCAGGTGTTGATGTGTTTGGATTTTTGAGCGCCGAGCAGGTGAAACATACTGTTGTTGCGATTGACGCTGTGATTACTGCTGTTGTGATGATTGCGATTACTCTGTTCTTTGTGTTCTTTGTGTTTTTCATTTTTGATTACTCCTTTAAATTTAAAATTATTTTTGCTTTGCCGTTTGGCTTTGTGAAACTTGTTTTCTTACTTCACTGTCTGTACTATATCATACCGACTGTGACAACATACTGACAAATTTCAAGGTTTTTATTTTTTATTTTACTCGTCTTGGGTTTGTTCCCTTGACTGTGACTAAGTAAGCACTGATTAAATCGTTTGTGCATATTGCGCCGACAGATTTTTCGTCAGATTGTCCGAAATTTTGTGCGCAGGCTGACGCCTGTGTGCGGAATTTCGGGCAATATGGCGGGAAATATGCAAGCAAGATGTGCAAACAGTCTTTAGGCGTGATTTAATCAGTGATTACTTGGAGTATATCAAACAGAGTATGACAAAACAGGGACAAAAATAAAACTTTTTTTGAATTTATAAAACTTTTTTAAATTTGGGTTGTAAAAAAGGAAAAGTCCTCAAAATTCTCCTTTTTGAAAATCTTTTAGAGCACAGAAAAACAAGCGACAGTTTAATTTACTGCCGCTTGCAGATATGAACTATTTATTTTCGGGTTGAGTTATAACAAAACAGAAATCGCAGTGTTTTTACAAATTTTTATGTGTTATCACTGTTTTTTCGTTTAGTGTATATGATTACCGATATTGCGGCAAGCATCAGAAGTGAAAGTACACAGTAAGTAAGAGCATTGTCACCGGTTGCAACAGGAGCGTCTGACGGATTTGTTGTCGGCTGTGTAGGTGCGGTCTGCTCCGTAGCCTGTGTTGCCGGCTGTTTTGTTGCTTCTGTAACAGAGGTTGACGGCTCAACAGTACCCGAGGTCGGCTCGGTAGTTGAAGGCTCGTCAGGCTTTGAGCTGTCAACAATTCTCAGTTTAATATATCTTTCAACTCTGGTTGTGGGTTCTTCCGAGATATAGCCTGTGAAAGTAACATTTCTTACGCCGGCATCAATAACCTGATATTCAAGCTTTTTATCAAGCAAATACTCATATTCTAACGCAAAGTCTGACATTTTTGAAATATATGCACCCTTGATTGCTGACTTTGGAGCGTAAACTTCAAGCACGGTATGGTAAATACCGTCTCCGAAATGGTCAGCCACACCGTGGTCTACAGATGTGCTTACAACACCTCCGTCAACATACGATTTGCCGATTGCCTCTTTCATATCTTTTAAAGAAGATGTCTTGCCTGTGATTGCGCTTACATCATCTGTGCCGGAGTAAAGGAGCATATCAGCGTCAGCGTTGTATCGGTTCAGTTCCATTGAAAGATTGTCAGCTATTGTTTCGTACTGACGGTAATCCTCGCCCATCTGCTCTATTGTGGTATCAAGATAGAAGCCGCCCACAAGAATCGCCATAATCGGGATATATTCCGATGTTGTATAGCAGTAGATTGCAGGATTATCAAGTCTTGTAGGGGGATTAGACTTATTGAAGTTGTAATATGCGTCTTCCCAGTCCTGATAAGCCTGCTTGGTTATCGGGCTGTAAGTGCTTGTATCAAAGCCTGAATATGTAAAGCCTGACGGCTGTGCAGCGCCGTTTTTAACATTTACCGTACACATAAAATTCATTACACCGACGCTTGCAATAATCTGTGTTGTTCCCTTTGAATTAGCGGTAATTTTACCGTTGCTGTCAACATCGGCAATAGATTTATCGCTTGTGGAATACACTACATTTTCAGGATTTGCGTTTTCAATACGGAATGTTGCGCTCTCGCCTACATTCAATGATACTACTTCTATATTCTGACTTGGCTTATCAGTAAAGAAAGCAAGGTCATTTTCAAGGCAGTATGTTTCTGCCGCACTTCCGATTGCACCGTAAACCATAAAATCCGGTTTAATAATGCAGCTGTCTGAGCTGAATTGTGTTGCAAAACCAAAGCTGTTCTTTCCGATTTTTCCAACGCTCTGCGGTACATATACGCTGTCAAGATTATTGCAGATTATTGCGTAGTCGCCTATTGATTCTGTTCCCTGCAATACTGAATATTCATTACCTTTTTTGCCAAACGGATATGATACAAGCTTGGTTTTATCTTTGCTGTAAAGCACTCCGTCTGTAACCGAAAAATACGGATTGCTGACATCTGTCAGGTATTCGCAAAAGTTTTCGGAGTTAAAAAATGCGGTAGGAGAAATATCATTTAAACTGTTCGGCAGTGTAATATTTGAAAGATAATAATCACCGCTGAAAGCATAATCGCCGATACTCTTGAGTCCCTCTGTAAGACTGACGGAGTGCAGAGCGGTGCAATAACGGAAAGCAGAAGCTCCGATTTCTGTTACGGAGTACGGAATTATTATTGAAGCAAGCTGTGAGCATCCGTTAAAAGCGTTGTCACCGATTTCTGTTACCGAATCCGGAATATCAATATATTCCAAGCCACAGAAATCCATAAAAGCACCGTTTCCTATTTCGGTAACGGTATCAGGAATAATAATAGTCTTTAATGACGGAATATCACCGCCGAAAGCGTATTCGCCGATGCTTGTAACGCTTTGAGGAACAGCGTAAGATTCAGATTCTGTATAGTTTGGATAATCAATAATTTCTGTTTCCGATTTATTAAACAGCACACCGTCTATTGAAGTGTAGTACTGATTATTTTCTTCTACATTTATTATCTCAATTTTATTTGTTTCAAATGCCCTTTCACCGATATCGGTAATAGCAGACGGAATAGATACCTCTGACAAACCTGTGCTTTTGAAAGCCTCGTCACCGATTGTTTCAAGATTATCCGAAAAGCTCACGCTTTCAAGATCGCTGCAAAATGAAAAAGCATAATTGCCTATTGTTCTTGCCGAAATTGAAAGGCTTTTAATCTGTGAGCAGCCGTAAAACGCATAGTCGGCTATTGAAACAATACTGTCAGGCAATTCAAAATTTTGTAATGCCGAGCAGTTTAAAAAGGCTCTTCTTCCAATGCTTTCAATGCTGTCTGGCAATACTATTTCATTAAGTGAGGTGCAGTCTGCAAACATCTGATTGCTGACGCTCTTAATGCCGTTTTCAATAGTAACGCTTTTAAGCTCGCTGCATCTGCCAAATGCATACTCGCCGACTGAATTTACGCTTTCGGTAATTTTAAAGGATTTCAAACTGTAACAACCAAAGAAAGCACCGTCACCGATTGTTTTTATACCGTCAGACACATTGACATTTTCTAACCTTGTGCAGTAAAAGAACGCCGATTTGCCTATTTTTTCTACGCTTTCGGGTATAGTGATGCTTTGAAGTCCTGTGCAGTCATTAAATGCGTAATCGCCAATGATTTTTACCCCGTCAGGGATTTCTGCATTTTTAAGAGAAAAATTGCCCTTAAAGGCACTGTCCCCGATTTCGGTAACAGGATAGCCGTTAATGGATTCAGGTATTTCTACCGAGGATTCGCTGCCGGTATATTTGCTGATTACTGCTGAATTTTCTTCGGTGACAGTATATTTGAAGTTTTGGTAAGTACCGTCGTCTGCTGTTGCAAACGCAGTAACCGAAAATACTGTAGAAATAAGAATCACAACAGCAAGCAATAATGATAATATCTTTGTTGTCTTCATTTGCACATCACACCTTTCTTTTTCTTGAGTATAACATATAAAATACGGAAATACAATAAATACCTTCTATGCCAATTTCTTATTGTATAGTGGATTTCTTTTTTGATTATCCCTTTAAATAAGCAGAAATTATTCGCTCAGTTTATAAGATAAACGATAATTCAGCGGCGAAGCCGCCGCTGGCAATTCGTGTGGAAAATTCGGACATTCAGGTAAAAACGGATGCCCGAATTTTAAATTGATAAATAGGTAACATTTCGGGACGTCAGGGATGCCGTCCCCTACGGCGATATAGTAAACGTTTGTATTAATCCGTAGAGAACGGTACGGCAGTCGCCCAAAACCCCTCAATCACCTTATTAAGGGGCTGAAACCCCTGTGTCGTTCCTAACTGACATTCATCTAACTTATGT
>JBJFHX010000121.1:0-2940 GCA_051893995.1 Ruminococcus sp. | reverse complement strand
ACCCTCAATTGTTAATTTTTAATTGTTAATTGTTAATTTGCTAAATTATGGTTTAGTTTACTTAAAGGGATAACCTTAAAAATTCAGATTAAACGTAGCAAAAAGCGGCAAAGCCGAAGCTCTGCCGCCGATAATAAACTAAATCAGTTTGTGATTGTCTGCTCTGTTTCCTTGTCGAAGATATGAATCTTGCTGAGGTCAAAAGCAACCTTGATATTGTCGCCAGGCTTTGCTGTTGATGTAGGCTCAACACGAGCTGTAACAGGAACACCGCCGATATTAACATAAAGGTAAATTTCAGCGCCCATAAGCTCAGTAACATCAACGTTAGCGTCGAGGTGGCAATCTGTCTTTGCGAGGAAATCAGGCTCGTCATGAACGTGCTCGGGACGAATACCGAATACAACTTCTTTGCCAACATAAGCGTCAAGCTTGCCATCCTGAGCCTTTTCAGCAGGAACGGGAACCTTGTACTTATCAAAGTTAAGTGTATAGTTTGCGCCTTCCTTTGCAAGAGTAGCGTTGATGAAGTTCATCTGAGGTGAACCGATAAAGCCTGCAACGAACATATTGCAAGGCATATCATAGAGGTGCTGAGGAGTATCAACCTGCTGAATGAAGCCGTCCTTCATAACAACAATTCTTGTACCCATTGTCATAGCCTCTGTCTGGTCGTGGGTTACATAGATAAATGTTGTGCCGAGGCGCTGATAGAGCTTTGAAATCTCTGTACGCATCTGAGCACGGAGCTTAGCATCGAGGTTTGAAAGCGGTTCGTCAAGAAGGAATACCTTAGGATTACGTACGATAGCACGTCCGAGAGCAACACGCTGTCTCTGACCGCCGGAGAGAGCCTTCGGCTTTCTGTCGAGGTACTGTTCAATTCCGAGAATACGAGCAGCTTCTTCTACTCTGCGCTTGATTTCTTCCTTGGGAGTCTTTCTTAACTTAAGACCGAAAGCCATATTATCATAAACGGTCATATGAGGATAAAGAGCATAGTTCTGGAAAACCATTGCAATATCTCTGTCCTTGGGAGCTACGTCGTTTGCGAGCATATCGCCGATGTAAAGCTCACCCTTTGAAATATCCTCAAGACCTGCAATCATTCTTAAAGTAGTTGATTTACCGCAGCCTGAAGGACCAACGAGAATGATAAATTCCTTGTCAGCAATTTCAAGGTTGAAGTCTGTAACAGCAGTAACGCCGCCGTCATAAATTTTGTAGACATGTTTTAATGATACATTTGCCATTTAATAAACCTCCAATAATCCAGAAAGTAATAATACTTCATTACATCTAATAATATACCACTTTGAACAAATTTTTACTATACCGATTTTGACTAAATATTCATTCAATATTTTATTTAAAAATGACACAGAATAAAAAACGACTAATATTTTTAGTGTATATTGCCGATAAAAATCAACTCTTTATCCAATTTCGTCAACAATTTGCAACAACCTATGGGCAATTTGCTATCCAAATACAAATTTCCGATTGATATTCGTTGAAGGTGCACAACATTTATTCCACAACATAAGAACATTTTTTTAACCTGATGAAACTTGCCCTCACAAATTGTCACAATTCCTTTTTTATTGTCAGAATCAGTCACTATCTCAAGCTTAGCAGGCATACATTTTGTTCCGTCAGCAAAAACAATACCATTTTCAAAAGCTTTTATTGTATCTTCTGTTATCTCTTTATCAAGCTTTGCAATGTATTTTTTCTCAACGTGATTTTTCGGCGACAACATTTTGTGTGCAAAATCGCCGTCGTCGGTAATAATAAGCAGTCCTTCGGTGTCCTTGTCCAGTCTGCCGGCAGGAAAAAGTCCTTTTCTTCTATACTCCTCGGGCAGAATGTCAATAACCGTTTTGTCGTGATTGTCAGTCGTTGCAGACACAACACCTGCGGGCTTGTTGAGCATTATATAGATATTTTTGCTGTAATTAACAGCCTGTCCCTTTACGGTGATTGAGCTGTTTTCGGCGTCAGTCTTGAAATCAGCCTTTCTGATTACTTCACCGTTTACGCTGACTTCTCCCCTTTTTATCAGCTCACGCACCTCTTTGCGGCTTCCGATTCCCTGTGAAACAAGTATTTTGTCAAGTCTTTCCATATCAAATAAGCGGCAGATTTTCACTGCCGTACTCTCCGTTTGTAAGATGTCCGCCGATTACCTTTCCTCTATAAATAAGAAGCACGGCGTATTTTATTTTGCTGTTTTCCAGCTCATAAGTAACTTTTTGTGCTGATTTGCCTTTGAATTTTTCAAGGTCAAGTCCGATTGATTTTTGCAGCTCGTTGTATTCCTCGTAGGTTTCGTTGAACTCAGTCGGAATGGTAACTTCGCAACTGTCTGCGATTTTTAAAGGCGACAAGCCGAACTGCTCAAGAAAAGCACACTGTTCATCACCTTTATCGCACTTAAGCGAGTAAGAGCCGAGCTCGTCGCAGGTTGCGGTATCGGGAAAGCTGTTATGCACCGAAATCATACATATAATGCAAATTATTGCGACAGTAACGGACGCAACGGCAAAAATTGCAAAAACCTTTTTGGAATCAGCAATCTTAAAATTAAAAACAAACAAAGCAAGACCTCCGAACCGTACTTATACTATATTATAAGTATGCCGAAGTACTTGCTTTAATGATTGTATCAGCCGATTAAGAGCGGCAAAAGGTCGGCAGGCGTTTTTGCAAACACCTCTGCTCCCTCGTCCTTCATAGCTTCCTTACTGCCGTAGCCGTACTCAACGCCTATGAAGTCAACGCCGCACTGTCTTGCACCTCTTGCGTCAAAGTAGGTGTCACCGAGCATAACGGTATTTTCTTTTTCAGAATCAAAATCTCCGCCGAGTGATTTTACCGCATAAGGAATCAAGTCCTTTTTATCCTTTCGGCTTCCGTCAAGAGTTGAACCGCAGACTG
>JBJFHX010000120.1:0-12276 GCA_051893995.1 Ruminococcus sp. | reverse complement strand
CGGCTTCGGAAATCGCTTTCCGAAGCCAAAAATCACTGGCAGGGGCAGAAGGACTTGAACCCTCGGCACGCGGTTTTGGAGACCGCTGCTCTACCAACTGAGCTATACCCCTGTATACTATTCACTTGCAGTGAATTTCATCTGAATTGTAATTGATTTCACAAAATCATACAAAATTCAACGCAAGAGTTATTGTATCATTAATGCGGGGATTTGTCAATAGCTGAAAGAAAATTTGTTAAAAAACATTGATTTGCAGGCTCTGCATTACGTCAAGGGCAGATTTATTCAAGCTGTCATCATTTGACGCAACGCAGTTTGAGTCAACCGAAACCTCTGCTTCGGGGAGTGCGGTTTTGGCAAGCACGGCGTTTGAAATTACGCAGATGTTCGTCACAACTCCGCAAAGCTCGACTTTGTCAAATTTTTCACACCTGAGGTGCTCGAAAAGCTCTGCTGAGCCAAAGCTCGGCTTGAAAAAGCATTTGTCGCTTTCTTTCAGCATTTCTGCTGTTCTGCCGTACAGTTTATGACCGTCAGTGCCTTTTATGCAATGCACTACGGGAAGATTTCTGCCCTCGTTTGTCTGCAGGTAATTCTCCTCGTGGGTGTCAAAGGTAAAGATAATTTCCCAACCGTCGTTGCGGTATTTTTCAATTTTATCGGCAATTCCGCCGTCAAGCTGTTCAGCCTTTTCAAAGCCGAGTGAGCCTGTGACAAAATCGTTCTGGTAATCAACTACAATCAGACATTTTTTCATATCAGTTTTCCTTAAGTAACCGCTGATTTAATCAGTGCTTACTTTATCTCAACAGGTTTTTCTTCAAATCCCTCAATTTTGAATTTTAAGCCGCAGGTTGAACATTCAAGATACGGTTCACCGTTGTTTTTATCGTCCTGAATCAGAAGCATAGGGCTTTCGCAGAACGGACAAAGCTTTAATTCGCTTTTACTCATAATCACACCTCGTTTATATTTTCTTCCATTATACTACGCAAATACCGATGTTGTAAATAATTTTTTCTTTACAAAATGTATAAAAAGGGATAAACTATATAAAAGGAAATCAGGACAATGTCCCGATAAAAACATCTTATTTTCGGAGGTTGCCGAATGGAAAATAAAAATATGTCTATGCTGTGCGACTTTTACGAGTTCACAATGTCGAACGGCTATTTTAAAAACGGATTTTACAAGCAGAATGTCTACTTTGACGTATTCTTCCGCAAGGTTCCCGACAACGGCGGTTTCGCAATTGCCGCCGGTCTGGAGCAGGTAATCGACTATATAAAGAATCTTCACTTTGACGAAAGCGATATTGCGTATCTGCGCAGCAAAGGGATTTTTGACGAGGAATTCCTTTCATATCTCAAAAATTTCAGATTCAGTGGAGATATTTACGCTGTTCCCGAGGGAACTCCCGTTTTCCCGAACGAGCCGATTATGACGGTAAAAGCTCCTGCGATTGAAGCTCAGCTTATCGAAACCTTTGTACTGCTCACGCTCAATCATCAGACGCTTATTGCAACGAAGGCAAACAGAATTGTACGTGCGGCGCAGGGCAGAGCTGTGATTGAATTCGGCTCAAGACGTGCTCAGGGTGCAAGCGGAGCGATTGACGGAGCGAGGGCGGCATATATCGGCGGATGCGTCGGAACAGCCTGCACACTGACCGACAAGCTCTACAGCGTTCCAGCAGGCGGTACGATGGCTCATTCGTGGATTCAGATGTTTGACAGCGAATACGACGCTTTCAAGACCTACTGCGAGCTTTATCCCGACAATCCGACGCTTCTTGTGGACACCTACAATACGCTCAAAAGCGGCGTTCCGAATGCAATCAAGGTGTTCAAAGAGGTGCTTCTGCCGCAGGGCAAGACGGAATGTTCAATCAGGCTTGATTCGGGAGATATTTCGTATCTTTCCAAGAAAGCGAGAAAAATGCTTGATGACGCAGGATTTCAGAATTGCAGAATAACCGCATCAAATTCGCTTGACGAGTACCTTATCCGTGATTTGATGATGCAGGGCGCAGAGGTTGACACCTTCGGAGTGGGAGAGAGGCTGATTACTTCCTCAAGCTCGCCTGTGTTCGGCGGAGTGTACAAGCTTGTTGCCGTTGAGAACGAGGGCGGCGAGATTGTGCCGAAAATCAAGGTCAGCGAGAACACAACCAAGATTACAAATCCGCATTTCAAAAAGGTTTACCGCTATTTTGACAACGAGAGCGGCAAGGCTCTTGCAGACGAGCTTTGCGTTTATGACGAGGTTGTTGACAGCTCAGAATCGCACACGATTTTTGATTCAAATGCAACGTGGAAAACCAAAACGCTCACTGAATTTACGGCAAAGGAGCTTCTTGTGCCGATTTTCAGAAACGGCGAATGTATTTATGAGTCACCCTCAATTCAGGAGATTGCAGAATATTGCAGAGAACAGATTGATTTGTTGTGGGACGAGGTCAAGAGGTTTGAAAATCCACATACCTATTATGTGGACTTGTCAAAGAAGCTTTACGAAATCAAAAATATACTTTTAAATGTTTACGGCATTTAAATTCTGGCAGGGTTAATTCCCTGCCTTTGTTTTTTATAGCAAAGTATTGACATAATATTACAATGTGCTATAATAATGATACAATCGTATAATTTATACAAAAAATAAAATCAGGAGGTTAAAATTATGAGAAGATTTAAAAAATTCACTTCAATATTTCTTTCAGTCTTGCTCGCTTTTTCAGTGACGGCTGTTTCATTTGAAAGCGTATCGGCTGTTGTTGATGAAAACGGATGTTATGCACCGGGCGATAATGTTGAGGCTACCTACAGGTATTATTTTGCAATGCCGAATTCCTGGCTCAATGAGTACACCGACACGGCAGGTGTGTATTGGTGGAGCGGAATAGATGCCTGCAATGGTATTGACGGTTCAGGCGGTACAGTAACGTGGCCAGGCTATAAGGCTCAGATTGATTATTTTGTTACTGAGTATTATGGCGTTTACTATATAGACTGCCCCACAGATGTTCCTACAATCGTCTGGAATAACTACGTTGACGGCGGTACCGATAAGAATAATCCCGTTTATTCAGCGGCTAAGCAGGCTAAAGATGCTAATGTAGAATTCTGCTCTGACGGCGATTCTGACCTTTATAGTACAGAATGGTTTGAAGAAATGGAAGAAAGCTATAACGGCGATAAGGATTTATTCGGTGAATACGTTGATAACTTCTTCTATGATGAAGAGTACGGTTGCGGATTTTCATTTGTATATGACAATATGATTTATGTTCTGGACCCTGATAAAACATCTGAAATCTTTGACGGTAAAAAGATATATGGCGGAGACTGGTACTTCTACTACGGCAACGGTCAGTTCGGTACATATCCGACAAAGGAGGGAGCTGAGGATCATAATACTCTGTATAGTCTGCTTGATCCGATATTCATTGATGATCCCGACGAACCTGATCCTACGTATCCCACAGATCCTTCGGTTCCCGACCCTGTATATCCCGACGATGACGAGGGACAGATTCATTTTGATGTAAAAAAATCAGGTTGGAATTTAAATACGAACAAAACGTTTTACTGCCATATCTGGAAGGCTGACGGCTCGCCCACTTCTTCGGGCACAGATTGGCTTGCGTGGCAGGTTAAAAAAGAAGTCTGCAGTTATGACGCCGACGCAGGCATAGCAAGCTTTGATTTGAAAATAACAGGGCATAATTTTGATGTAAGCGACGAAGCAGTTTACTGCGTAATTTTCAGCTCGAACACAGGAATGGAAACCTATGCCGTAACTATGAACGGTGCGTGCATTGGTGATACTCTGTATTGCACCGGAGAGCAGATAGAAAATCCTGAAGATTCAGATAAAAAATCAAATGTAGCAGTCTGGGAGAATAACCCTGAATGCGGACCTTTAAAGAAGATTACTTCAACAAACCATGTTGTAGGCAACTATCTGCCTTATGGCAAAACGGACGCAACACTTCTGGCAGAATATCTTGTAGCTTACTATGATGACACTGAAAAAACTGATATGACACAGAGTCTTTTAGATGAGCTTGAAGTATCTCCCGAAGATGTTATGTCTGCTGTATATGACCTGACAGAAGATGAAAATGTATTTGTTCCTATCTTATTTATTTTATATGACTGTACAGACCCGACCGAAAAATATACCGACGGATTTCTTTATTCTACATACCATGACGGAACTGCAAAAATTAAGGAATATGACGGTGATGAAACCGAGCTTGTAATTCCGTCAGAGCTTGACGGCTATAAAGTAGTAAAGATTAATTCGTATGCTTTTTCAGAGAACTGGAATCTTGTCAGCGTAGTTATTCCTGACGGTGTTACAGATATCGGTACTTGCGCATTTGAAAATTGCGGAAACCTTGCAAGTGTAAAAATTCCGGATAGTGTTACGAGTATTCATAATTGGGCATTTGAGAGTTGCGAAAGCCTTGTAAGCATAACAATTCCTGACAGCGTTACAAGTATCGGCGATGGTGCTTTTAATTACTGCACGAGCCTTGAAAGTGTGAAACTATCCAAAAATCTGAGCAGTATTGGCAGTTTTGCATTTTTTGCTACAAGTCTTAAAAACGTTACAATTCCGTTAAGCGTAACAGAAATCGGAGAACAAGCATTCGGATATTATCTCGTTGAGGATGAGGGAAAAGGTAATTCCTACTACGAAAAGGTCGATGGTTTTACAATCAGAGGTTTCAGGGACAGTGCAGCAGAGAGCTATGCAAATGATAACGGATTTGAATTTGAAGCTATAGGTGACGTAGACGGCAACGGTGTAATCAGTGTTTCAGATGCGACGTTGATTCAGAAGTATCTGGCTGATTTGTCGGAATTGAATTCCGAACAAATTAAATCTGCCGATGTAAACGGTGACGGAGCTGTAAGTGTTCTTGATGCAACTGCAATCCAGCTTTTGCTTGTCGATTAAAATATGTTATAAATAGAGGTTAAAATTATGAGAAAATTCAAAAAATTAGCTTCAATTTTTCTTGCGGTGTTGCTTGCATTTTCAGTGACGGCTGTTGCATATGAGAGCGTATCGGCGGCGATTGACGAAAACGGCTGTTATGTTCCCGAAGATGGAAAATCTACATACAGATACTATTTTGCAATGCCGAATACTTGGCTGAATGTATATACCGATACGGCAGGCGTTTACTGGTGGACTGGACTGGACGCTTGTGGTGGTGACAGTGATTTTAAATGGCCGGGCTACAAGGCTCAGCGTGAGGGGTATCAGAGCGATTGCTACGGCGTTTACTATATTGACTGTCCGACAGATGTTCCTTGCATTGTGTGGAACAACTATATTGACGGCGGAATGGATAATACTTCGCCTTTATATTCAGCCGCAAAGCAGGCAAAAGACGTTCCTGTCGAGTTCTGTTCTGTCGGTGACCTGGAGCTTTATTCTGAAGAGTGGTTTGCTGAAATTGAAGAAATCTACAACACCGACAAGTCTGCTCTCGGTGAGTATGCCGATAATTTCTTCTATGATGAAGAGTTAGGTTTAGGATTTTCGTTTTACTATGATAATATGATTTACGTAGTTAATCATTTATCGGGAAATTCAACTTCAGGTTCGGTGTGGAATGACCTTTATGAGGGCGACTGGTATTTCTACTACGGCAACGGCGAATACGGTACATATCCCACCAAAGAGGGAGCAGAGGCACACGGAACTTTATATTCTCTCAGCAATTGGAAGAGTACGGCTGCCTCCCCCGATGAGCCTGAGCCGACTGACCCGGAGCCTTATATCATTGGTGACGTTGACGGCAACGGAGTGCTTAATGTTTCGGACACCACAATGATTCAGCTTTATCTGGCTGATTTAACCGTATTTTCTCCTGAGCAAATCACAAAAGCCGACGTAAACAGGGACGGAGCAGTAAATGTATTTGACGTAACGACAATACAGTTTTTCCTTGTCGGCAGAGGTGTCGGCTACTGGTGTTAAGTAATGGAAATCAGCGTTAAAAACTAAATAAACAATCGGCTGTTTTCAGGGTGAGTTCTGAAACAGCCGATTTTTCATAGTATATTTGTTTATTTTACTTCTTTGTAAGCTCTTCAATAATCTCTGCAATCAGCTCACGTTCGTCCATATGGTACTTAACGCCCCTGATTTCCTGATAGTCCTCGTGTCCCTTGCCTGCAAGCACAATAATATCGCCGTCCTGAGCATTTTCCATACAATATCTTATTGCGTCCTTGCGTTTTGGCACGACAACATATTTTCCGTCGGTCTTGCTGATTCCCGTCTTGATGTCCTCAATAATGTCCATTACGTCCTCAAAGCGTGAATTGTCCTCGGTGATGACCGACAAATCGCTGAGTCTGCCCGAAACCTCGCCCATTTCATAGCGGCGCACCTTGGGTCTGTTGCCGCCTGCACCGAACATTGTAATAAGTCGGTTGGGATTGTAGTGGCGCAGGGTTGTGAGCACGTTTTCCATTGAAAGCGCATTGTGGGCGTAGTCAATAAGCAGTGTGTAGTTGCCGGGAACCTTTACAGGCTCAACTCTGCCCTTGACCTTTGCCGCCTTGAGTCCTTTAATTATAGCCTCGTCGGGTATGTCAAAGAAAGAAACTGCACATATAGCCGCAAGAGCGTTGTATACGTTGAATTTGCCGGGAACGCCCACGTCGAGAGAAAGCGTTTTAATTCCCTCTGTGTCGAAGTGAACGCCGAGAAATCCCTTGTCGGAAACAAGATGCTCGTTCTTTGCCCGAAGCTGAGCAAGCTCGGAAAATCCGAAGGTGACAACAGGACCGTTTGCGTCCTTGGTGATTTCCTCCCACTTTTCGTCATCAATATTTGCAGCGGCAAGTTTGCATTGACGGAACAAAAGACTTTTGCAGTAGAGGTATTCACGCAAATCCTTGTGCTCAACTCCTCCGATGTGGTCGTCGGAAAAGTTTGTAAAGATTCCTGCGTCAAATTCAATGCCTGCAAGCCTGTTATGCTTGAGTCCGATTGATGACGCCTCAATTACCATTGCACCGCAGCCTGCGTTAATCATATCTCGCATTGCCTTCTGAATCTCATAGGATTCGGGTGTGGTGTTGTTGGTTTTGTAGGTTTTGCCTCCGTAAACAATGCCGAGCGTGCCGATTGTGCCTGCCTTGATTCCTGCCTGCTCAAAGATTTCCGCAACCATTGCCGTTGTGGTAGTTTTGCCCTTAGTGCCCGTTATTGCAACTGTTTTAAGCTCCTTGGCGGGATTTCCGAAAAATTCTGTACTCATAAGCGCAAGCGCAAGTCTTGTATCTCCGGTTTTGATTACGGCAACATTTTCAGGAACTTTAAAATCAAGCTCATCGCTGATGATTAGTGCGGCTGCTCCCTTTTCAACGGCTGACTTTGCATAGCTGTGCCCGTCGCTGGTGTAGCCCTTAAGGCAGACAAACGCAGTGCCGTCGCTGACCTTGCGTGAATCGTAGATTATATCCGTAATTTCGGGATCGGCACTGTTTTGAGCAATGTATTCAATATTAACAAGTAAATCAGACAGTTTCATAACAACACTCCGTTTTCTGATAAATAAATTATTACTAAATTGATTACTTTTAATTATACCAATTTTTCCCGATTAATACAACTTCATTATGAAAAAAATCAGGATTTTTAAAACAAAACTGCTAATTGGTAAAAATTCACTATAAAATTTAAAAAATTATGTTTTCCTACGTGAGTTTTGCAAAGTTGATAACACAAAAATGACGTTTGTATTAACTGAAACGAGATTTGATTGAGCATATTGCACAAGAAATTTATGAGCAAAATAAACAAAAATCTTAAGTGAAATTTAGCTGATAAGTTAAATTAACGTTTTTAACAAGTAAAACTGTACAAAAAATTAATTAAAATTTAACAATATAGATAAAAAGTACAAAGGTAGTTGAAATTTCGTTGCGTTTTTGATATTATTTATGTAGTGGAACAAATCTGCTTTTGTGCATTTTGCTCCATAAAAATAATTTAAAAATTTTTTGAAAGAGGGATATTCCAATGAAAAAGATTCTTGCCATTCTTATGGCTGGTGTTCTTACTGCTACTGCATTTGCAGGCTGCGGCGGCGAGACATCAAACGCAAGTTCAGGTTCATCTTCGAACTCGGGCGAAAGCTCAAGCACTGCAACAGGTGTTAACTCTTCAACAGTTGATTACGCTTACTTCGGTGACGAGGACAACGTAAAGCTCAAGGTTTGGGCTCCTGACGCAGCTGTAAGCCTTGTTAAGCAGCAGATTGAAGAATTCAAGAAGATTTATTCTGAAAAAACATTCGATATTTCAGTTGTTGCTCAGGGCGAAAGCGACGCAGCTACTCAGATGCTCAACGACGCTTCTGCTGCTGCAGACGTATTCAGCTTCCCGAGCGACCAGCTCAACAAGCTTGTTGACGCAGGCGTTATCGCTCCTGTAGCTAAGGGCTTTACAGATTATGTAACTTCTTCAAACTCAGAGGATACAGTAAAAGCCGGCACATCAAAGGATACACTCTATGCTTATCCCGAGACAAACGACAACGGTTACTATATGGTATATGATAACACAGTAGTTTCCGAGGAAGACGCTAAGACTCTTGAGGGTACTCTTGAAGCTTGTAAGAAGGCTGGCAAGAAGTTCATCTTCGACGCAGGCGACGGCTTCTATGCTTGTACTTTTGCTTTCACAGCAGGCGCTAAGATTGACGGTCTTGAAGAAGACGGCATCACACAGAAATTTGTTGACTACGATGAGGACGAGGCTGTTAAGACATTACAGGCATTCGCTAAGCTTATCAAGGAATACAAGGGCACATTTACTTCACTTAACGTAAAGAACGTTGCTTCAGGCTTTAAGAACGGCACATGCGGCGCAGGCGTTGACGGCTCTTGGGATACAAAGGTTAACCAGGATTCACTCGGCGACAAGTTCGGCGCAGCTAAGCTTCCTACAATCAATGTTGACGGTGAGGACAAGCAGCTCGTTTCAATGTTCGGTTATAAGTACATAGGTGTTAACGGCTCTTCAAAGTTCCCCAACTCAGCTCAGATTCTTGCTCTCTATCTCTCAGGCGAAGAGTGCCAGAAGCAGAGAACAGAAGAACTCGGATGGGGTCCCTCTAACGTAAACGTTCAGCAGGATAAGATCGTTACAGAAAGCGCTGTTCTCAACGCAATCAAGGATCAGTCACAGAACTCCTGCACACAGGTTAACATCGCTTCAACATTCTGGACTCCTATGGGTAACCTCGGTAACAAGCTCGTTGCTGAAGAGTGGAATCCCGATGATGCAGATGCAACAAGAAAGCTTCTCCAGGATACAATCACCAACATTCGTGATGAAGGTTAATCAGTTACTGACCTGAATTTATAACGTATGTTCTGCGGGGCGCTTTGCAAAAGCAAGGTGCCCCGAAAAAAAGTAATTACGCTTTTTCGTAACAACTGCGGAAAATTCCGTAAATATACACCAAACAAATAATGTTTTGTTATTATGAAAAGCGTAAGTAAAAGATATTATTCGTTTGGTGTATTGACATTAATCTCATTATCTTATCGCTTTTGAGGTTATTTTAAGAGAGATTTGCAGACTTTAATTAAGGAGAGCTCATATGACATATGTAGAATACAAACAGCTCAATCCGTTTCAGAGGTTTGCCCATAATTTTAAGAAATTCATTCTGAACATTCCGCACGCACTTGCTAAGTTTTTCAAGGCAATCGGTCATGCAATTGTCAGTTTCTTTACAGGCATAGGCAAAGGCTTCAAAAACTACGGAGTTACCTTTGTTAAAGGTGACTGGGCTACAAAACTTTCCTACTTAATATTTGGTATCGGTGATATTCACAAGGGTAAATATTATAAAGGAATCCTCTTTTTCTTAACAGAAGTGCTATATGCACTCTATATGATTTTCTTTGGCTGGACTTACTTACAGAAGTTCAACACACTCGGTACAGTGGCAACAACGCAGGACTTTAATGAGCTTGGTATGCCCGTAACTGTTTACGGCGATAACTCAATGCTTATCCTGCTTTATTCGGTACTTTCAATCGTAATTACAATTCTTGTTTTTGCGGTTTATATTGCAAACATCAAAGACGCATACCGTCATCAGGTTATGAGAGCCGAGGGCGAAAAGCCTACATCGCTTAAGCACGATGTAAAGGAATTCCTCGACGGAAAGTATCACATTACTCTTCTCTCATTCCCGACGCTTATGATCGGCATTTTCAACATTATGCCGATGATATTTATGATTCTGATTGCGTTTACAAACTATGACCAGCAGCATCTTCCTCCGGGAACACTGTTTACCTGGGTAGGTTTCGACAACTTCAGCTCACTGTTCAACTTCGTTGACAGTGCAACAAAGGCTACAACATTTATCGAACTTACAAAATGGACATTAATCTGGGCAGTAGTTGCTACATTTACCAACTACATCCTCGGTATGGTAGTTGCCCTTATGATTAATAAGAAGGGTATCAAATTCAAGGCTTTATGGAGAACACTTTTCGTTATTGCAATCGCTGTTCCACAGTTCGTATCTCTCCTTCTTATGAATCAGATGCTCCAGACAAACGGTGCTATTAATATTGTTCTTTCTTACTTTAACGGCGGCGTAAATCCGGAAATTCAGTTCCTTAACAGTACGACGCTGATGGCTAGACTGACGGTAATTATTGTAAACCTCTGGGTAGGTATTCCGTACACTATCCTTTCGATGTCGGGTATTCTTATGAATATTCCCGAGGACTTGTACGAATCCGCACGTATCGACGGTGCAGGCCCCGTAAAGACATTTACAAAGATTACGCTTCCTTATATGATTTTCGTTACTACACCTCAGCTTATCACACAGTTCGTTGGTAACATCAATAACTTCAACGTAATCTACCTTCTTACCGGCGGCGGTCCTTCCACGGAGCAGTTCTATCAGGCAGGTCGAACCGATATCCTTGTAACGTGGCTGTTCAACCTGACTATGGGCTCACAGGACTACGGTCTTGCTGCGGCAATCGGTATTCTTGTATTTATAGTATGCGCAACTCTGTCGCTGCTTATTTACAACAATTCTAAATCTATGAAGGATGAGGAGGCGTTCTCATGATAAAAAGTTATAAGTTAAGAAGACACATTGCGAACGGCCTCATTTATCTTCTTCTTGCAATTTTAGGTATTATCTGGATTTCTCCGTTTTTATACCTTGTAATGCACTCTTTCAGAGCAGAGGGTCTTATCGCAGTTGATTACCTCGTTCCTCATGAGTGGACATTACAGAACTACATTGACCTCTTCACCGGTGCAGGCGGCAACGCTTCCATCAACTTCCCGAGATGGTTCCTCAATACATTCGTAGTTGCTATTTTCAGCTGTATTATCTCTACGGTTTCCGTACTTATGGTAAGTTACGCATTCAGCCGTCTGAGATTTAAAGCACGTAAAAAGTTTATGAATGTTGGTATGATTCTCGGTATGTTCCCCGGATTTATGACAATGATTGCTATTTACTATCTGTTAAAGGCTATGAACCTTACAGGTACACTCGTAGCTCTCGTTATCTGCTACAGCTGCGGTGCAGGTCTTGGTTTCCAGATTTCAAAGGGCTTCTTCGATACGATTCCGAGGGCTCTTGACGAGGCTGCAACAATTGACGGTGCAACGAAGAATCAGATTTTCTGGAGAATTATTCTTCCTATGTCAAAACCGATTGTAGTTTACACGGTTCTTACATCATTCATCGGACCTTGGACAGACTTTATTCTTGCAAAGATTATTATGGGTGATAACCTCGACAACTACACGGTTGCTATCGGCTTGCAGAAGATGCTTAGTAACGACTTTATCAATACATACTACAAGCAGTTCCTTGCAGGTTCGGTTGTTGTTGCCGTTCCGATTACACTTCTCTTCCTCAAGATGCAGAAGTACTACGTTGAAGGCGTTACTGCCGGCGGCGTTAAGGGTTAAATTTAATATTATGCTCTTTAGGGCGGCAGTCATCGGCTGCCGCCTGTTTTAATATGAAGATATGTGTGATAAACTATAATTTAGATTAGTTTGGAGTGTGGAGAGTGGAGTGTGGAGTTAATGGTCGCTTCGCTCCGAATTTGTGATAGTCCGTATTGTTTGGATAAGTTTGTTTGCTGAATTTATGTTGATAAATCGGTAAGGTTTATTTTTTAAGTGTAGGGAACAGTCTTGACTGTTCCGCAAAGTTACAGCTGACCTATGGGT
>JBJFHX010000119.1:0-12287 GCA_051893995.1 Ruminococcus sp. | reverse complement strand
GTTCCGCAGGCTTACAGCTGACCTATAGGTAATCGGAACGGTCAAGACCGTTCCCTACATTAGTTAAAAATACAAAATCCACACCTGCGGCAACGCCGCATATAAATAAAATCGAGAACTATACTTTTGAATTATTCCAACCTATCTACCCGACCGAAATTCCGAATTACGCATTCCGAATTCCGAATTAATTACTTCACCTTTGTAAATGTAAAGGACGTGTAATTTCCGCCGTAATTCAGCGACAGAGTAAGGTTGCCTTTTTCATAGTCAAGCTTATAATCCTCGCCGTTTATCTGAATATCAACCGACGTTCCGTTAAAGATGTACGAACTTTCGTCGCTTATTCCTGCAAGCGTAGCAGTGCATTTTCCGTTGTCGGTAAAGACAAACCCGAACTTATCCTTTTCAATTCCAAGCTCGTCATATTTAATCGTTGAGCCGTTAAGCGTTGCCGTAGTGGGAACCCACTCGCCGACAATCTCTGAGTTTTTATTCTCACCGCAACCGCAAAGTATAAACACCGCACAAAAAACGCACATTAATAAGGAAACCGCTTTTTTACCCATAACGTTGTACCTCACATTATTAATAACCATATTTTAGCACTTTAAAGCAATTTCGTCAAATCGGATATCGAGTCAAATCTATGAAGAAAAAATGCACAAAAGCCAAGTAATGTCTATTTTTTGCGTAATTTTCAGCCGTACTTTCTATTATAACATTAATAAAAGTAAAATCCATTTGCAAAATGCAAGAAAAAAGGTCAAAAAAATGCAAATTAATGTTGAGGTTGAGCATATAGAAAATTTCGGAATTAATTTTTGCAATATTTAAAAAGAATAATTGCATTTTAGCTTGAAAAAATAAACTACAAGTGTTATAATGCACTTGTATCTTGAAAATGTGATACTATACATTATAAAAGATTAGATAAGGAGTAGATTTTATGTCAACAAAAGCTTATTATCCTTTGAACGAAATCGGCAAAGGCAAGCCCGGTTTCTCAAAAACAAGGTCAATCATTGAAGCTGCATTCTACGGCAACAATGTTGTACCCGTAAACACACTTAAGGAAGCATACAACCTTGCAAAGAATTCACCCGGTACAATCGTTACCGATATGCCCGTTTACAGAGGCGAGGAATTCGGTCTTGACAAGGACGCAAAGGTTCTTCTCTTCAACGACGGCGCTATCACAGGCAGATACGCTGCTGCTCGCCGCATTGCAGGCGAACCCGGCGTTGACTGCGAAGCTCTTGACAAGGTAGCTATGGACGCTATCTACAGCGCACGTTACAAAAAAATGTATCACGCAACCTGCTATGCAGGTCTTGACCCTGAATTTATGGTTAAGGTTCACCTCCTCATTCCCGAGGGTGAAGAAAACATTATGTACTCATGGATGCTCAACTTCCAGTATATGTCAGACGAGTACGTTAAGATGTACAAGGATTCAAAGCCCGTAGGCGACGGCAAAGAGCCTGACATCTACATCTTCTCAGATCCCCAGTGGACTCCCGTTGAGCACGCAGGCGTAAGCTATGACTGCCTCAGCGACCCCGCAAAGAAAACACTCTGCTACTTCAACACAGAAACAAACTGCGCTTGTATCCTCGGTATGAGATACTTCGGCGAGCACAAGAAGGGCACACTTACTATGGTATGGGCAATTGCTAACCGTAACGGCTACGCTTCCTGCCACGGCGGTCAGAAGGAATATCTCCTTCCCGACGGCAGAAGATACGTTGCTTCCGTATACGGTCTTTCAGGCTCAGGTAAGTCAACTCTTACTCACGCTAAGCACGGCGGCAAGTACGAAATCAAGGTTCTCCACGACGACGCATTTATCATCAACACAGATACCTGCGCATCAATCGCAATTGAGCCGACATACTTTGACAAGACAGCCGACTATCCCACAGGCTGCCCCGACAACAAGTACCTTCTTACAGCTCAGAACTGCTCTGCTACTCTTGACGAGGACGGTAAGGTTCAGCTCGTAACAGAGGACATCAGAAACGGCAACGGCAGAGCTATCAAGTCAAAGCTCTGGTCACCCAACCGTGTTGACAAGATTGAGGAGCCTGTTAACGCTATCTTCTGGATTATGAAGGATCCCACAATTCCTCCCGTTGTAAAGCTCAAAGGTGCTTCACTTGCTTCCGTAATGGGCGCAACACTCGCAACAAAGAGATCTTCTGCCGAAAGACTCGCTCCCGGCGTTGACCCCAACAAGCTCGTTGTTGTTCCCTACGCTAACCCGTTCAGAACTTATCCTCTTGCAAACGACTACTCAAAGTTCAAGAAGCTCGTTGAGGAAAAGAACGTTGACTGCTACATCGTAAACACAGGCGACTTTATGGGCAAGAAGGTTCAGCCTAAGGACACACTCGGTATCCTCGAAGCTATCGTAGAGGGCAAGGCTGAATTCAAGAAGTGGGGACCGTTCTCAGACATCGAGATTATGGACTGGGAAGGCTTTGTTCCCGATATGAACGACGCAGACTACGTTGCACAGCTCAAGGCTCGTATGAATGACCGTGTAAACGAAATCAAGGCATTCGCAACGGAAAAAGACGGCTACGACAAGCTTCCCGATGACGCTCTTGAAGCAATCCAGAAGGTTGTTGACGAACTTAACTGATTTTAGTTTAGTAAAAAAATTAAGGCTCCCCTTTTTGAGGGGAGCTGTCATTTTGCTTGCAAAATGACTGAGGGGTGGAGATAAACTTTTCCTTGTTTTTGCACGTTCTTCTTCCCTGCCACCCTTTCGTCACAGCGATAAGCCGCTGTGACACCTTCCCTCAAGGGAAGGCTTGGCTATATCACGAAAGTTGACTATTCTAAATTTAATTTTACAATTTTTTCGACATTCCGGTCGGATTTAACCGCTTTTACGGTTAAATCCGACTTTTTTAATTATTAAAAAATGTAGGGAACGGTCTTGACCGTTCCGCTGAATTACAGCCAATTTACCTGTAACGGCACACCGCCGAAAAATAATCAACAAAAACGTCTTTTCATTATTATGCCAAATTACTAAACTTTCTCTCCTTAAACAATAATTATTGAATACCATTTTCAATGATGATATAATTAGGTTAAGTACGGACGTACTGAATTAAAATAATTTTAGGAGTGAAATTTAATGTTGAAAAAAGCAAAATCGGCAGTCAGCATTGTACTTTCGGTTATGATGATTATTTCCTGCTTTGCCTTTGCAGATTTTTCTGTTTCGGCAGAGGAGTACAAAACCGTTTACTTCAATAACAATGAGGGCTGGGAAGAAGTTTACTGCTTCCTCTGGAACGACAGCGGCGTTAACGCCAAATGGCCCGGTGAAAAAATGGAGCAGCTTGACAGCACCATCTGGTCATATACCGTAACATTTGACGCCGTAAACATCATCTTCGGCAACGGCGGCAGCGGTGAGGGCAACCAGACTGAAGATTTAATTCTTCCCGGTGACGGATATCTGTACGACAGTGCAACAAATGAATGGTCTGTTTACAACAGCGCACCGAAAATTTCGAGCAATATCATAAACGGCTGTGAGTTCAAAGACACGATGAATGTCACAATAACCGCTCTTGCCGGCGAATCGTCCTACTACACAATCAACGACTCAGACCGTGTGGATTTTACCGACAACGCTGAATTTACCCTCGGCAGCGATACCGATTCACCAAAGGAATACACAATCAAGGTTTATTCTGAAAATTCCCTCGGAAATGCTGAAAAAACCTTTGTGTACAAAAAAATCAACACAACTACAAACACAGTTGAGTCAACTGCCGTTCCCTATTTTGCAGAGTCGGGCAGTCTTTACGCTCACGCTCAGTCAAATTCAGAGAGCACTCAGGCTTGGCAGGAGTGGGAATTCTTGTGGGGGCCTAATTCCTCGGTCGGAGTCCGCTACTTCTTCCTGCCGCCCACTGCAAGCGACAGCGAGGTTGAGCTTTACAATTCCTTTGACAACAGCGTAATCATCAACGGCGTTGAAATCAAGCCGAACACCTCTGCAATCGTAAGCTACAAAACAGGCGAAAGATACACTGCTCTGGTTGTGGATTCTTCAACCTCCGCTTACGTAGAATTTTACAAATCCGACAGCGAAGTATCGCTCTACATTAACGACACAACAGGCGTTTACACCGACAGCTACGGAAATACTGTTAAAACCGATTTCTATTCGTTCCTCATCGCTAATAAGGAAAACGCCGTAAACGGTGCGCAATGCACAATTATCGACGACAGCGGAATTAACGATACAACTCTGAAAAAGATTAAGGGCAGAGGCAACTCCACGTGGAGAGATTCCAACAAAAAACCGTTCAACATCAACTTTGACAGCAAGACAAGCATCGGCGGAATTTCAAGCAAGAAATTCTCGCTCCTTGCAAACGCAAAGGACGGCACGCTCCTGCGCAACAGAATTATGTATGATTTTGCCAACGAGGTAGGTTCGAGTTACTCACCCGATTCACGAAGTGTTGATTTGTACATAAACGGCGTTTACAAGGGCGCATATCAGATTACACAGAAGGTTGAGCTTGGCAAAAATTCTCTCGTTTCGCTCAAGGACGAGTCAGACACGCTGACCGAAGACTTCAACTTCCTCATCGAAGTTGACATCTGGAACTATGCAGGCGACGTTTATTTTGAAAGCGACAGAGGAATTCACGTAGTCTGCAAAACACCCGACCTTGAGGGCTACGACGGCGTTGACGAAACGCTGAACGCACAGTACAACTTTATGAAGAGCAAATACCAACAGCTTGAGGACGCACTTTATTCGGGCAATATGGCAGACCTCGAAGCAATCTGCGACGTTGACTCGCTTGCAAGAGCATATCTGCTTCAGGAGTTCTCAAAGAACTGCGACGGCGGTATGACAAGCTGTTACTTCACCTATGTAGCCGCTGACGGCAAATTT
Source organism: Ruminococcus sp. (assembly GCA_051893995.1). Lineage (GTDB taxonomy): Bacteria > Bacillota > Clostridia > Oscillospirales > Acutalibacteraceae > Ruminococcoides. The sequence goes on along the minus strand of JBJFHX010000119.1, from coordinate 7,348 downwards.
ATTGCAGACCCCATCTGGGACTGCGACAGCGGACTCGGAAATGTTGCCTGCACAAGACAGAATGCAACGAACACAGCCTACACCGCAGGCTGGGCAATCAGAACCGCACAGTATGACGAAACGGAAATGACGAATATCCTCGGTCAGAGCTTCAGCGTTGAGGGCACAACAGCAAACGGTGAAACCTTTGAAGAGGTTGTAAAAAGGCTATGGAACGATGATTTTATTCCTGCAATTGCTGTGCTCAAAGGTGAAGCTTCCGCTACAGGCACAAAGCTTAAGAGCGTTGAAGAGTACAGAAACATTTCGCCGAATTCATCGTATCTTAACTACTATATGTGGAAATATCAGTGGTTCCCGTATTTCGAAACACTCGGCGGCACTTATTCAAGAGATCTCGACGGACAGATAAACTATATGTACGACTGGCTCGTGGAACGTGAAAAGTGGATGACAAAGACGATTAACAACATATTCGAAGTTCCCGAAGATAACTATTACCTCACAGGCGTCGGCTTTGGCGGCTGGGGCGCAAAGAAATATATGCTCACAAAAGCCGAAAACGGCAGCTACACAATTGACGTAACGCTTCTCAAGGACACCGAATACATATTCAAAATCTTCAACGAGGACGGAACAAAATACTTTACTGCCGACTTAAACGACGAAACGACAGCAAAGTATTTAAGCTACGAGAGCTCAAATTATAATGCAGCGATTACACCGAGCGAGGACCTTGACGTTACAATTATCTTCACCGGCAACAGCTTTATTTTAAGACTGATTGAAAATAAGCCGGGTGACGTAAATCTTGACGGCGTTGTAAATGTTGCTGACGCAACCGAAATTCAGAAACATCTTGCGTCACTTGTTACTCTCACCGACAAGCAGCTTGCACTTGCAGACATTGACGGTGACGGTTATGTTTCAATTCAGGACGCTACAAAAATCCAGAGAATAAGCGCAGGACTTGACTGATAATCAGCATTTCCGGAAAAGGAAACAGCGTTATTAACTTAATAAAATAACTAAAGCACCGCATATCGAAAAACCGGATATGCGGTGCTGTTATTTATAAAATATTTACTTTTAAATTATCGTAGCGGCGAACTGCGTTCGCCAAAACGACCGCTCTGTCTGCCCGAACTACGAGCCGAGGTACTCGGTTATTCCCTGCCTGCACGGACGAACATTGAGCAAAGTATAAACATAAATCCGAGAAGAATATCAAGTCCAATATCAAAAACGTCAGCTACAAGAAACGTATCGGAATAAAACAGCTTGATAAACAGACACAAAAGTCCGCAAGCCGAAATCGGAACGGCAAGCTTGCCCGAAACTGTCAGCTTTTTCTGCTTTTCTTCCTCTGTAGTACCCTTTGTGAATGCCGTCAAACCGAACATTCCCGTAATAAACTTCAGGACTATCGAAATCAGAATTACGAATACGATAACATAAACATAGAGGTCAACGCCTTCCTGAGTCCACGACGGAATAATGATGTCGGCTAACATGTAATAAATCAGTGAGCCTGAAAAAATCAGACTGATAAGCATTACAAGCGACACAACCCGCAAATTGTTTTTCATAATATTGCACCTCGTTCTATTGTGTTTTACGGTTATCCATTTCAGTAAGATAACCTATAATTTAATGCGGAATGTGTAATTCGGAATTCGGAATTGAGGTCGAGTGGATAGGTTGCGATAATTCAAAGGTTTAGTGCCCGAATTTATTTATATGCGGCGTTGCCGCAGGTGTGGATTTTTGTATTTTAACTAATGTAGGGAACGGTCTTGACCGTTCCGATTACCCATAGGTTAGCTGTAACCCTGCGGAACAGTCAAGACTGTTCCCTACACTAAAAAATTAAACGTTACCAATATATCAACATAAATTCAGTGAACAAACCTTTCCAAACAACACGCAGTATTATAAATTCGGAGCGTAGCGACCATTAACTCCACACTCCACACTCCACACTCCACTCTCCACTCTCCACTCTAATATAAATTATGCTTTATCCCACAAGCTAAGCTAAAGAGATTATCATATATGATTTCAGCCGATAAGCTCCTTGATTTTTGCCTCGGCGGCAGCTGCGTCAGCCTTGCCTCTGCTGTTCTTCATAACAAAGCCGACAAGTGCCTTAATTGCCTTTTCCTTGCCGTTTTTGTAGTCCTCAACAGCCTTTGCGTTGCTCTCAACAGCCTGCTTGCAAAGCTCAAGCATAGCGTTCTCGTCAAGTCCGCCCATATCGCTCTCGCTGATAAATTCAAGCGCACCCTTGCCGCTGTCGAGCATTTTTTCAAGCGTAGCCTTTGCAAGGTTGTTGCGGATTTTGCCGCTGTCAAGCAGCTTTACAAGCTCGTTTAACTGCTCAGGTGAAACGGCAACGTCAAAAACTTCCTTGTCAGACTCGGTTTCAACTCTGCTGAAAATCTGACCGATAATGAAGTTAGAAACGGTCTTTGGCGACTTAACGCCCTCACACGCCTTGTCAAAATATTCGCTTATATTTCTGTATTTTGTAAGAAGCTGAGCGTCCTTTTCGGGGATTCCAAGCTCGTCAACGTAGCGTTTGCATTTTTCTGTCGGAAGCTCGGGAAGGGATGCCTTAATCTCCTCAACCTCTTCCCTTGTAACGTGAATTGTCACGAGGTCGGGGTCACGGAAGTAACGGTAATCGTGAGCGTCCTCCTTACTTCTCATTGAAGAAGTTGTGTTTGTTGCGTCGTCATAGCGCAGTGTTTCCTGCACAACCTGACCGCCGCTTTCAATCAAGTCAACCTGACGTTCAAACTCGTATTCCATAGCCTTGCAGATGTTGTTGATTGAGTTCATATTCTTGATTTCGGTACGTGTGCCGAGCTTTTCACTGCCGACGGGGCGAACCGAAATGTTAACGTCACAGCGCATTGAGCCTTCCTGCATTTTGCAGTCGGAAATGCCGATATATCTCATAACCTGCTGGAGCTTTTCAACGTACTCCCTTGCCTCGTCAATTGAGCGAATGTCAGGCTCGGAAACGATTTCAATAAGCGGAACGCCGCCACGGTTGTAGTCAACGTAGGTATCACCGTGCTGATGAATCAGCTTTCCTGCGTCCTCTTCAATGTGAATGTGGTGCAGTCTAATTTTCTTGCCGCTTGAAAGCTCCACATAGCCGCCGATTGTAAGCGGAGCGTAGAGCTGGCTTATCTGATAAGCCTTTGAAAGGTCGGGATAGCAGTAGTTTTTTCTGTCCATCTTTGAAATTTCGGCAATCTCGCCGTGTGTGGCAAGACCTGCCATAATTCCGTAGCGCACAACCTGACGGTTAAGCTTGGGAAGCGTGCCGGGAAGTCCGATACAAACGGGACAGCAGTGTGTGTTAGGCTCACCGCCGAACTGCGTTGTACAGCCGCAGAAAATCTTTGTCTTTGTAGCAAGCTCAATATGGGTTTCAAAACCCGCAACTAATTCGTATTTCACAGCTTAACACCCCACTTTGTATCCTTAAAGTTTTCTCCTGCCGCCTGCTGATATTTATAAGCGGCATTTAAAATTTCAGCCTCGCCGAAGCTCTTGCCGATAAGCTGCATACCAATCGGCATACCCTTTGCGTTGAATCCGCAGGGAACGGAAACACCCGGTAAACCGGCAATATTAACGGGAACGGTGCAAATGTCGGTAAGATATGTTTCAATCGGGTCGGAAACGGCACGTCCCATTTCAAAAGCAGTCATAGGAACAGTCGGAGCAAGAATAACGTCGCAGTGAGTAAATGCGTCGTTGAATGCCTTTACGATTGTTCCTCTTAAATTCTGAGCCTTTTTGTAGTAAGCGTCATAGTAGCCTGCCGAAAGCACGTATGTGCCGAGCAAAATTCTACGCTTAACTTCTTCGCCGAAGCCCTCGGAGCGTGTGCGGCAAATCATATCGTGAGTGCCGTTGTAGTGCTCTGTCTTGTAGCCGTAGCGGATACCGTCGTATCTGCCGAGATTTGAAGAAGCCTCAGCGCAGGCGATAATATAGTAAACGGGAAGTGCAAACTTGAGCGCAGGCAAGTCGAAGTAAACAATCTCTGCACCGAGTGACTTGTAAACCTCAGCCGCATTCAGAACAGCCTCTTTTACGTCGTCACGCACACCGTCAAGATATTCTCTTGCGATGCCGATTTTCATTCCCTTGATGTCGTTGTTGAGCGATGAATAAGTGTCGCCGCTGAAACCCTTTGAAGTGGAATCCTTATCATCATATTTTGAAATTGCGTCAAAGACAATTGAAGCGTCCTCAACGCTCTTTGTAATCGGACCAATCTGGTCAAGCGAGCTTGCGTAAGCGACAAGTCCGTAACGAGAAACAGCGCCGTAGGTAGGCTTTAAGCCGACAATTCCGCAGAAGGAAGCAGGCTGACGGATTGAGCCGCCTGTATCGGAGCCAAGACCGTAAGCGGCAATGTTTGCGCCGACTGCGCTTGCAACGCCGCCCGATGAGCCGCCCGAAACGTGCTTTGTATTAAACGGGTTTGTCGCACCGCCGAAGTACGAGGTTTCGCACGAAGAACCCATAGCGAACTCGTCCATATTCGTCTTGCCGAGCATAACTGCGTTCTGCGACTGGAGAATATCCCAGACCGTTGCATTGTAAATCGGCTTGTAGCCTGTCAGAATCTTTGAACAGCAGGTAGTTTCAATGCCCTTTGTTGAAAGGTTGTCCTTTAAGGTCATCGGAACGCCCTCGAGCAGTCCGATTTCCTCGCCCGAAGCGATTTTCTTGTCAACCTTTTCGGCTGTCTTTAAAGCCTCGTCGCCCGTAACGTTGACGTAGGCGTTAAGCTCGCCGTTTGACTTTTCTATTTCATCGAGATAGCTTTTTGTAAGCTCGGTGCAGGAGCACTGCTTTGAAACAAGCATCTCGTGGATTTTTGCAATTGTACCCATATCTAAAACACCGCCTTACTCTCTGTTTCTCACAAGGAAATGATTTTCTGCCTGTTCGGGAGCATTTTTCAGAATTTCCTCGCTGCTGAACGACTCAACAACCTCGTCCTCACGGAACACATTTGACAGATTGTTGATATTATCAAAAGCCTCGTCGCTTGCGGGGGCTTTGTTGATTTCGTCGGCGAAATCTATAATTTCCTGCATTGACTGCGTCAGGCTGTCAAGCTCCTCCTCGGGAACAAAAAGCTTTGAAAGCAACGCAATGTTTTCAACGTCTTCTCTTGTTACCATAAAAACCATCCTTTGTAAAGCTATGAAATGTAGGGAACAACCCCTGTGTTAATACTAATAATTATCAATTTTCTTATGAAAACAACCACACTCAAATGTAGGGAACGGTCTTGACCATTCCGAGTCGGTTAAGAATTGGCTTGTAAATCAGCGGAACGGTCAAGACCGTTCCCTACACTGATTAATATCAAAAGCTGATTTTATATTTCATACAATATGTGTTTTTTAGTTTTATGAATTTACTACAACACTATTAATTAAAACCATGTGCTTTGTAAACAGAATCAGGGCAAGTCATATTTCCCTACAACTCGCCCTTTGAGTGTTATTTATCTTAACTTAATGTGAACCTCACGCAGCTGCTGTTCGGTTACTTCTCCGGGTGAGCCGAGCAGTAAATCCTGCGCATTTGAGTTCATCGGGAATGCAATTACCTCTCTGATGTTCTCCTCCTCGGTGAGCAGCATAATCATTCTGTCAACACCGGGAGCCATTCCTGCGTGCGGCGGTGCGCCGTACTGGAACGCATTGTAGAGAGCCGAGAACTTAGCCTTTAAGTCGTCCTCGGTATAGCCTGCAATCTCGAATGCCTTTTTCATAATATCAATGTCGTGGTTACGCACTGCGCCCGACGAAAGCTCAACACCGTTGCATACGATGTCGTACTGATAAGCAAGGATTTCTTCGGGGTCTTTATTTAAAAGACTGTCAAGACCGCCCTGCGGCATTGAGAACGGATTGTGAGTAAAGATAATCTGATTTGTCTCCTCATCACGCTCGTACATCGGGAAGTCAACGATGAAGCAAAGCTCAAAACGGCTTGTGTCGATAAGGTCAAGGCGCTTTGCAACCTCTGTTCTGATTTGTCCTGCAAGCTTGGGAGCGTCCTTTGCGGTGTCGGCGATAAAGTAAATTACGTCGCCTGCTTTGGAGTTATTTCTCTTGATAAGCTCCTCACGGTCGCCCTCTTTGAGAAACTTATCAATCGGACCGTCAAAGGTGAGGTCGTCGTTCACCTTAACGTAGCCGAGTCCCTTCATACCGATTGAAAGAGCGAACTCTTCCATTCTCTTGAACCACTTTTTGCTCTGTGAAGCGGCATTCGGAACATTGATTGAGCGAACGGTTTTCTTTCTGAACGGAGCAAAATCCGTTTCAACGAACATATCGCTGATTTCAACAATCACAAGCGGATTGCGCAAGTCGGGCTTATCTGTGCCGTATTTTACCATACTTTCAGCGTAGGGAATACGAGCAAACGGAGGTTTTGAAACCTCTTTATCAGAAAACTTCTTGAATGTTTCGTACAGAACCTCCTCTGCAACTGCAAAAACGTCCTCCTGAGTTGCAAAAGCCATTTCAAAGTCGAGCTGATAGAACTCGCCCGGTGAACGGTCGGCACGAGCGTCCTCGTCACGGAAGCAGGGAGCAATCTGGAAGTATCTGTCAAAGCCCGATACCATAAGAAGCTGTTTGAAAATCTGCGGAGCCTGCGGCAGAGCATAGAATCTGCCCTTGTGCTTACGGCTGGGAATGAGGTAATCTCTTGCGCCCTCGGGAGATGAGGTGGAAAGAATCGGAGTGTTAATCTCGGTAAAGCCGAGCTCGTTCATCTTTGTGCGCAGGAATGAAACAACATTTGAACGGAACATAATGTTGTTGTGAACCTTGGGATTACGAAGGTCGAGGAAACGGTATTTTAAACGCACGTCCTCGGAGGTGTTTGTTGAAGTGGCAACCTCAAAGGGAAGTGCGTTTTTGCACTTGCCGAGAACAGTAATATCCTCGGTGTGAACTTCAACATAACCCGTAGCAATCTTTTTATTTATGGTGTCCTCGTCACGCTTAACGACCTCGCCGCTGAGTGTGACGGTACACTCCTTATTTATATTTTTAAGAAGCTCGTCGTTGTGAACAACAACCTGAAGCACACCGTACTGGTCACGAATGTCAAGGAACATAACGCCGCCGTGGTCACGGATATTTTCCACCCAGCCGGCAACTCTGACCTGCTGACCGATATTGCTTTCTCTTAACTCACCGCAGGTAACGGTGCGGTATTCATTAGCTTTTATCATCAAGAACTATCCTTTCACAGATATTTTGCCTATACTATGATATTATAACAC
>JBJFHX010000118.1:0-12372 GCA_051893995.1 Ruminococcus sp. | reverse complement strand
ACACAGGGCGGTTATTTCTTTTTTATGTATTTTATCACTTCTGCAAGTGCTACTAACAAAATGATTAGTAATAGCGTTTCCGTCAAATACATCACCCCCTTTCGCAAGGGAGCTGAAACAACCGCCGCCATTCCTTTACGACAACAGTATATCATATCTGCTATAAACTTGCAATAATCGGAAATATTTTGAAAGTTTATTTGCAAAAATATTGATATTTAGGAATAAATGGAATATAATAAAACTGCCAAACAAATCTGAATATTACATTGTAATTGTGTGTGTATTTTTATTTCGGTAAAAATACAGGCTCTACTATAACACGCATTTTTGCAATGTTTATAGATTTGTTTGGCGACAAAGGAGCTATGTGTTTTTCGTGCGTAGCTTCGGTTACGCACTTTTTATTTATATTTATATTTCTGTTTCAGAATAATAATTGCGTATTTACTGCGAAAAATAAGTTTTTTTGAAAAAATTTCAAAAATTTAAAAATTTTTTTGCATTTTATAAAATCTAAAGCCGTTTGAGATTGTCTATATTATGAAAGGAAATGAAAGGAGGGCTTTAAATGGATATTTCCAAGTTAGTAGAACAAACAAAGAAAGGAGATAACAAATCATTTGATAAGCTCTACAAGCTGACTGAAAAAGAAATTTGGTTTACTTGTATCAGCTTTCTGAAGAATGAAACAACTGCACAGGATATTATGCAGGAAACTTACATAACGGCTTTTTTGAAAATTCAGACTTTGGATAAAACAGCACAATTCAGAAGCTGGCTCAACAGAATTGCCGCAAATAAATGTAAAAATTATTTGAAAGGCAAAGGTGAAATAGAGCTGAATGACGAAATTTTAGAAAACTCTCTTGTAGCTGATGAAATCAGTCTGCCCGAAGAATATGTTACAAACAAGTCTAAGAGAGAGTGCATACTCTCCATTATGCAGAAAACTCTTTCAGATGTTCAGTACCAGACAGTAATTTGTTTCTACTTTAACGAAATGAGTGTTGAAGAAATTGCTGAATTATTTGAATGTTCAAAGGGTACAGTTCTGTCAAGACTTAATTATTCAAGGGCAAAGATGAAAACCGCTATTGAGAAGTACGAGGAAGAAAACAACGATAAATTACACGGTGTTGTATTTGTACCGTTGTTCAGCTCAATCTTCAAGGAGCAGAGCAAGCATATTGAAGTACCCGAAATTAACCTTGATTTTACAAAACAAGGCATTAAGAATATTACTTCAAAGGGTGCTGAAAGTGCGGTAAAATCAGGTGCAAAAGGTGCTGTTTCATCTGTGATGAAAACAAGAGTTATTGCAATGCTTTGCGGAATGACTGTTTTGTGTGCAGGCACAATCTCAACAGGAGTTCTTGCAGGCTGTACAGAGGAAGATTTACCTATAGTAACAACGGCAAGTACGGTTGAAGTAACAACCGACCCGACCGAACCGACGGAGACAGTACCTCAGGCAGTAGTAGACGCAGTCAAGGAAAACAATCTTAAGGTAGACAGCGACGGTAACATTACAGACAGCGAGGGCAACAAGCTTGAAGTAAACGAAAACGGCGAAGTCGAAGTTAAGAATTCCGACGGTACTACAACGACTATCAAGGCTACCGAGGTTAAGGACGTAGTCCAGAATAACGGGGTAGTATCAACACCAACAGTAAAGGCTACAGAACCTGCTGAAACCACAAAGGCAACGACTAAGGCAACGCAGGCAACAACAAAGGCTACACAGGCAACAACAAAAGCCACCCAGCCTACAACAAAAGCTACGCAGGCTACGACAAAAGCTACCCAGCCTACAACGCAGAAGGCAACTCAGGCTCCCACTCAGAAGGCAACTGAAGCCATTTGGCATCCGCCTGTTACTGAGACTAAGGTAATCCACCATGAAGCTGTAACACACGAAGAACCAATCTATGAAACTCATTCAGCTTATGAGTGTAATGATTGTGGTTCTCATTTTACAGATGCTGATTCTTTAATGGATCATCTTGATTGGGAGATAGACAACGGGGGTAAAGGATCTTATCGTGTAGTTAAAACCTCTGTACAGGTCGGCACGAAAACAGTAGTTGACAAGGAAGCTTGGGATGAGACTGTAACTGTAACAATTAAGGATGGCTACTGGGAATACAAATAAGTCCACTTTTAAATCAGTTTTCTGATTTGTTAAAAAAATTATGTTTGAAGTACCCTCAGGGAATAAAATCTCTGAGGGTATTTCTCTTATAAAAGGTAGCTAAGAAAATATATCATCAAGTATTAAAATATATAAAAAAGAAAAAGGTAGGTTTAACAGATGAATGAAGGTTATATTTATCTAATTATAATACTTTGTTTTTTCATACTTGCAATGTGTATGTTAGCGTTAAAAATGTATAACGAATTTTATAGAAGAAACAGTAAGATATATGAATTACTATCTTGGGTATTTGTATTAGCTATGGTAGTAGTAGGTTTAATTGCCCTTATCAATAAGATGTAATGCGGTATTGGGTAGTAAGAAAGGTTGTTTATATTATGACAGTATCAGGTTCAATACAGATATTGTTATCCGTGATGGGTATAGTTGCAGTAGTTACAGCTTTATTACACTTCAAAAAGGATAATAAAATAGTTAAGACGGTTATAACTGTATTATCAGTAATTATATTAATACTTGGGATAGCCTGTTTAGGTCTTTCGGTGTATTGGTGTTTCGAGGCAAATGCTTATTTGGGGATAGATATTTATAATTATAGAAAATATGCTGATATGTAATCAAGGGGTTAAGACGAAAACGCTTAACCCCATTTTTAATTATATCATTTTGCTTTTGTACAAGGTAGTCGGTAGTATTTTCTTTGAAAATCTCCACCGCTCCACCTTGACAAGGAAAGGTGAATTATAATTTCAAGATTTTTCATTTAAAACCAAAAGCTAATCCGTATTTTGTGGTCATTAATTGGTCATTATTCTTGTGAAAATCGGTGTAATTTAGTGTAAGCTCGTGAAAGCTAAAGTGTCCGTTTTTGGCTTAAATAAGCCGTTTTTGCAACTTCGCGCAATTCCGTGAAACACCATTTTGTATATTCAAGTCCCGTCACTCGCACCATAAAAAGAACAGGAGTTTTACTTCTGTTCTTTTTGTTTTACTCAATATCAAAAAAATATTATTAACAGGGAAAATCAGTAAATTAAATCTTACGATTTTCCCTGTTTTTTACATATTTCTGGACTTTTCATTTAGTCAAAAAGAGAATCCATTAGATTTTTTATTTTTTGTCTGCGCTTTTCGGTTTCATCTTCGTCGAGAAAATAGCTGTTTTCTTCAAAGCACAAGACGTCACCCTCTTTTATATTTTTTGGGAGCGACTTTACTTCAAGTGTTACGCAATCACCGTTTTCACATTCGAGAACGGCTTTGTCTTCTTCTATTCTGTCTACTGTAAATTTTTTCATATTTTACCCTGCTTTCTTAATCGACTGTTCTCCGCTTTTTACAGATATTGTTTCTCCGTCGGAGGAAAATACCACTGTCTTATCAATGTCTGTTCTGTAAATCTTGCAGTTAAACTCTTCAAGCAAATCAAGCGTTTCTTTGTGCGGGTGACCGTATGAGTTATTCTCTCCAGCAGAAATTACCGCATAGGTCGGGTTTACTGCGTTGAGGAATTCTTCAGTTGTTGAGGTTGTGCTTCCGTGATGACCGACTTTGAGAACATCTGCGCTGATATCATAGGTAATTGTTTCAAGCTCCTTTTTCTCTGCGTCGCCCGTAAAAAGGAATGTGTTGTCTTTATAGGTTAGCTTTATAACTGCCGAGCTGTTGTTGAGATTATCCTCATCAATTGTTACGGGTGCGACAACATTGATTGTGTAGTCGCTTTCTTCGGCAATTGTAAGTCCTGACTTTGCAGAGGTAATTCTAAGTCCCTTATCAGAAATTGATTCAAGCAGATTTTCATAGGTTTTTGTATTTGCCGCTGCCTTTGGCATATAGACAGAACCTATATCCATATTTCTGACAATATAAGACATTGAACCGATATGGTCTGCGTGAGGGTGAGTGGCAACAAGATAATCAATTTTAGAATATCCGCAATCGCCTATGTAATTTTTTATTCCCTCGCCGTGATAATTTTCTCCTGCGTCTATGAGCATTGTTTTTTCATCGGGAAGCTCAATAAATATTGAATCCCCCTGCCCTACGTCAAGAAAATGAATATTAAGTATACCTTTCTGGAATGCACTTTCAGAATCACTGTTATTATTGACGTTAACCGAGCAGGAGCAAAGAATCAACAAAGAAAACAACAACGATAAAAAAGACGAAAAGCGGATTTTTACGCTGTGGTTTTGTTTCATATTATATCTCCGTTCGTTTTGATATTATGTATTTTAACATATAAAAATCAAAAATTAAAGTATTTTTGACTGACAAAAAACGGCAGAACTTTGTCCGCCGTTTTTTGCATACTATTTATTTTAGAAGGATATAAAAGAAGGATATAAATAATCAGCTTAAAACAAATCATCTGTAGGAATAATTCTGTACAAGGGTGCCTGTGAGTAGATTACGGGTTGGTCTGCGTGGAAAAATACTATTCCGTTTACGGGTGACTTAATTGTATCTACAGGTAATCCCGTGTACGGGTCTATAATCTCAGCAAGGGTATCGCCCTTTTTCACCCTTGAATTTACGTCTTTATATCTGATGAATATTCCCGAAACGTTTGACTTCACGTTGACAAGGGTATGCCCCTCGATAAACTGTGAAACATATCCCTGATGACAGTTGTACTCTATGATTTCGTTTTTGTTAAGAAAACTGAGTACTGCGTTAATTGCTTCCCTTGCGCTTGCAACGTCTATGCTGTCAGTTGCGTTGGTGTATACGGAAAACGCTTTTGTTTCCCACAACTGCCAGTTATAATTAAGCGTTGTTGTATCGTACGGTCTTGCCTCTCGTCTGAACACATAGGGTAAACCGAAATCCTTTGCAAGCTCTACGTTTTCAAAGCCTGTTTTCATCATTCTTACGTGCGGAATAAAACTGCCCTGCATATAAAAGCTCGTAAACTGTATTCCGTATTCGTAGTCGTTTACGTTTTCAAACACACCTGCGGCAATTCTCTGTGTTGTTTCACCGAGATTATAACCCGGAAACATTCTGTTGATATCGGTATTGTCGGTTGACCAGAAGCGTTTTGCGATATTCATTGAATAACTGTTTACCGTGGGCACAACCATAATCGACTTGTTTTCTTTGATTTTGTCCTGCTTTTCAAGCTGTCTGAAAATTTTAATAAGCTGTGAGCAGATGTAAACCTGCTGAACTTCGTTGCCCCTTGTTGCGCCGACGATACAGACGGATTTTTCACCCTTGCCAAATGAAAAGCCCTTAATACGCATATTATCTCTGTAAACAGAATCAAGCTCAAATAATAATTTTTCTTTCATTTTCCGCACCCCCTTAAGCAAGTATTCTCGCAATAAGCGAGCCTTCGGAAACAATAGGATATTCACGCAGGGTAAAGACAATTCCGTCATTCTGTGCAAATATTGTTTCGTTAACTTCACCGGTAAGAGGATTGAGGATTTTTCCGATGCAATCGCCCTTTTTTACATTCTTCCAGTGCTCGACAGAGGGCAGGAAAACGCCCGAACTTCCTGCGTTTATAAAGGAAACCTCGCCGTCCTCGGAAATAATCGGAGTTTTGGGAGTAACAGTTTCACTGTTCCAGATTCCAAGCTCTTTCATAAGGGCAAAAATTCCGTCAACAAGCTGATCTCCGTAGTTTTTAGTTATGCGCATACCAACACCCATTTCAACGACAAGAGTCGGTGTTCCTATGCTGTTAAGCGAGTATGCAAGCGTTGACTCAAGCACTGTTGCGGAGGAATGTATCCAGATATAATCAACATTGATAAGCTTTGCATAAGGCACAAGAATATCACGTGAAAGCTCGTTTATGCGCACTTGCGGGATTTCCTTGAGGAAAATATTGCTTGCGTGAATGTCGATTACAACGTTGCTTCCGCTTAAATCGCCGATTATTTTAGATGCGATATACTCAGGCATAGAGCCGTTTTCCGAGCCGGGGAATATTCGGTTCATATCAAGGTCAAAGGCAGGTATGCCACGTGTGATAGAATCTATTCCGAGGGGATTGAGCGCAGGATAAACGTCAACAATTCCTTTTAATGAAGAATAGTTTTCCTTGATTCTGCGCTGAAGTTCAAAACACACGTACTGTCCTTCAAGCTCGTCACCGTGAGTTCCTGTCACAATGCTTATGCGCTTTTCATTTCCGTTAAGACCGCACTGAGGAATCAGGCGGTTCTTTTTTATCATCAATGTTTCGTCAATCGGTAAGCCGACTGATGCAATTGTCTGTATCATTTTACCCATCCTTTTAGTTTTTCTGTTTTATACTTCTTCAACTGTTACAGATTCGGTCTGCAACTGATTGACAATTCCGTAAAACTTTCCACGAATTACAGAGCAGTCGTTTGAATCTCTGCCGCAGGAAACTTTGATGTATTCATCGTTTACGAGCTTGTTGTTGGTCGGGTCAAAGCCGTACCAGTAGCCGTTGCAGAGCACCTCTACCCATGCGTGTGACGCTCCCTCACCGAGCATCATTCCTACTACATAACGTGCAGGGATCTTCTCCATACGCAGAAGTGAAATCATAATATGTGCGTAATCCTGACAAACACCTTTACCTATTGACAATGCTGTTTCGGCACTTTCGTGGATATCGGTAGCACCCTTTATATAGCTGAATGTATAATAAAGCGTGTGCATAATATGCAGTGCCTTATCGTATGTACCCGAAAATTTATCAAGCTCAAGATTTTTGTGGTACTCATTAAGCTTATCACCCGGTGCGGTAAGCGAAGTCTGCACCTTCAGGAGTGAATATTCAACTGGATTTAACGTGTATTCCTCGTAAATATCAAGTCCTGTTTTTGCAGTGCCGCAGATTGTAACCTCAAAGCTGTTGTGGGGCTTTTCAATTGCTCCGTAAAGCTTTTTATTCTTGAAATTATCTGTTGACATTGAGTATTTCGGACAGTTTGAAACCTGTGTATGGAGATTGTCTATCCGCTGTCTTGAACTGTCAGACGGCAGAAACATAACAGTAAAGCTGTGATTTCTGACCGGCTCACTGTAGTCAGCCTTTAACCTGTAACAAAATTTCAGACTCTTAATAAAAATCCCTCTTTCCTATTGTGATACGGTAAAAAGATTTCGCAAAAGATTCCGTACGTTCATATAATCAAACTCGTACTCAGAGAGCATATTATCCATTGTATATAATACACTCTCGTCATACCTCATCAGCGACTTTGCAAGAAACTGCTTCATTCTGCGGTACTCCTTTTGTATTTCTGACGCTGAACGGTTAAGGCTTAAGTACAAATCAATTCTTTCAACGCCTTTGCCGAGCTTGATAATATTACGAATCTGCTCATCGTCAATAAGGTCATTGACGCAACCCCAGAACGCAAGAATATGATCTATTGCAAGCATTAAGTCGGCAAGCGGAGTATCTCCCCTTTCGGCCGTCTTGATGTCGTCAATTGCAAGCTGGATGTAAGCCATTGTTTCAGTGCCGATATAATCCCTCATTACAATTGCGTTGTCGTACGCTCTGTTGAGGTTGCTGATTATTGAATTCGGATCTGTCTCGTCAAAAGGATAGGTTTTTGCAAAATTCTCCCTTGAGCCGTAGATGTTTGTGATTCCGATTTTTTTGCAATACGCAGCATAGTAGTTGGGGTCGGAATCTATCATTCTGTCACTGCTTTTCAGGTACATTTTTAAAGTTGTATGAACTCTCTCGGTGTATCTGCCGAGCCAGAATAAATGGTCGCTTTTTTCTAACGTGATAATACCCATGTATCTTTAAAACCTCCGCCTTGTGATGAATTTACAATGAATGAATCGGGATTGCGTGAAAATCTTGTAAGTCCGCTGGGCCATACCTTTGTTTCTCCGTTTGAAAGTACAAAGGCTCGCAAATCTGCTTTTCTCGGGACACGCTCTCCGTTGTCGAGAATGTCGAGGTCATAGAAATCTATGACCTCCTGAGCAATAAATCTTCTCGGTTCTTTTTTGAGCAATTCAATAAATTCACTCTTTTTTTCTTTTGTTAGCGAATTTCCGAACACTACGCCGTATCCGCCTGCCTCGGCAACGTCCTTGATTACAAGATTGTCGAAGTTTGAAAGCACGTACTTCATATCATGCTCATAATACGGAAGATAGGTCGGTGCATTGAGGAGAATGGACTCCTCTCCGAGGTAGTATTTAATCATCTTAGGAACAAAGTAATAGATTCCCTTATCGTCTGCAACTCCGTTGCCCGGAGCGTTCAAGAGCGCAACGTTGCCCTTTTTATAGGCTTCAAAAATATGCGGAATACCGATTACAGAGTCCTCATAGAATGTCATTGGGTCGAGATATTCATCGGAAATTCTTCTGTACACCGCACCTATTCTCTGTTTTTTGCCGTTGTAGTCGATGTAGTAGAGGTTGTCGTTTTCGCAGACAATATCACTGCCTGTTGTGAGAATTGCACCGGTACGCTCTGCAAGATAGGAATGTTCAAAGAACGCAGCATTGTATCTGCCCGGTGAAAGAATTACGTTGATTCCTCCGGTATTTACGTAGTCCATAACCTCCTTGAGCAAATCGGCATAGTTGCGGTTATCGATTACGCTGTTGTTAAGAAACGTATCGGGAGCACTTCTGCGCTGAAGCTCTCTTGCAATCATAGGATATGACGCACCCGACGGCACACGCAGATTGTCTTCAAGTATATACCAGTTGTCGTCCTTTGACTGTACGAGGTCAATGCCCGAAATGTGGCTGTAAATATTCTTGGGCGGAGTTACTCCGTCACACGGAGGAAGAAAACCCTTTGCAGAATAGATAAATTCTTCGGGAATTACACCGTCCTTGATAATGAGCTTTCGCCCGTAGATATCGGATAAAAAGCAGTTGAGCGCATTTACACGCTGTACAAGTCCCTTTTCGAGATATGAAAACTCCTTATTATCGATAATCCTCGGAATCGGGTCGAAAGGAAAAAGCTGCTCCTTGAACTCCCCGTTTTTATATATACCGAATTTTACGCCGTATCTTGCTAAAAGCTTGTTGATTGTATCTGCATTTCTGATAAGTCCATCCATAGCTATTCCCCCAATAACGCAAGCCGAGTTTTTCGACATTGCCCGATTGTTTTGCAACAATTTCCTGTAAAACGCAACAAAGGCGTTCTTACACTATGATGTGTAAAACGCCTTTGTTATGTGAATATTCTAACACCATTATCCGGAGTTGTCAACGATTTTTGCAAGATTATTTTATTTTCCTGCATTTTTATTTTTGTATCTCAGGATTTTGACAATATTAAACTATAATTATGCAATATATTTTTAATTTATTGCAATTATGAAACTTATGTGAAAACAGATTGTTTTTCCTTGACTTAAACCGCAGGAGTGGTATAATATATTCAAGTTAGTTTTATATCAAACTGTTTTATTTGAAACAAATTGGAGGTGATTTTATGGTGTGTAATTCGATAGCCGAATCTATCGGACACGAGATTAAAGCAATTGACCACCTTATGCAAAGAAAGATGATTATGATTGCTTCAAAATCGGGACTTGATAAGGTTACAGTTATGCACGGCTGGATTATCGGTTATCTTATTCTAAATCATGACAAGGACATATACCAGAAGGATATTGAAAGCGAATTTGCAATTTCCCGTTCAACCGTTACAAATATTCTTAAGCTTATGGAGAAAAAAGGGTATATTACAAGAGAGTCTGTCGCAAGCGACGCAAGGCTAAAAAAAATTGTTCTGACCGATAAAGGTATACAAACGGCAGTAATACTTAAAAAAGCTGTTGAAGAAAACGAAAAAAGCTTTGACAGACTTCTTGATAAAGATGAAAAGGAAACCTTTCTGCTCCTTGTAAAAAAACTGAGATACGGTCTTGAAAACAGCTAACTTTATATCATATAAAAATGGAAGGAGTATGTATATTATATGATAAAAACTCTGGCAAAAAACATAAAGGGCTTTGTTAAAGAGTCTGTTCTGACGCCGTTTTTTATGATTCTTGAGGTTGTGGCAGAAATGCTTATACCTATGATTATGTCCTCAATGATTGACGACGGAATCAACAAAGGTGACGGCGATATGCAGCACATAATTACAACAGGTCTTCTGATGGGTGCCTGTGCGCTTATCGGACTTTTCGGAGGTGTTATGGGCGGCATTTACGGTGCAAAAGCGTCGGCAGGCTTTGCAAGGAATCTGCGTATGGCTATGTTTAAAAACATTCAGTCATATTCATTTGCAAACATCGACAAATTTTCAACTGCCGGTCTTGTTACACGACTTACCACCGATGTAACAAACATTCAGAACGCTTATCAGATGATACTGAGAATGTGCTTCAGGGCACCCTTCAGTCTGATTATTGCAATGACAATGACATTTATTATCAATGCAAAGCTCGCCTGTATTTATCTTATTGCAATTGTATTTCTCGGAATAGTGCTTGGATTCCTGCTTAAATTCACCTATAAGTATTTCAGTCAGGTATTCGAAAAGTACGATGAACTCAATGCAAGCATACAGGAAAACGTATCTGCAATCAGGGTTGTAAAAGCCTTTGTAAGAGAGGACCACGAAGTAAAGAAATTCAACAAAGCGGCAGACAGCCTTTATAAGCTTTTTGTAAAGGCTGAAAACGCAATGGTTACTGTTTCACCGCTTATGATGCTGACAGTTTATGCCTGCATCATAGCAATAAGCTGGTTTGGCGCAAATATGATTGTAGGCAGTGAGCTTACAACAGGCGAGCTTACAAGTATGCTTACATACTGTATGAACATTCTTATGAGCCTGCTTATGGTTGCAATGGTTTTTGTTATGATTACAATGAGCCTTGCAAGCGCAAGACGTATTTCAGAAGTTCTTGACGAAAAATCAACGCTTACTAATCCGGAAAATCCCGATTACAACGTTGAAAACGGCAGCATTGATTTTGAAAATGTATCATTCAGCTACAATACTTCAAGTGAAAAGCCGATACTTAACAATATAAATGTTTCGATTAAATCGGGAGAAACAGTCGGAATTATCGGCGGTACGGGCAGTTCTAAGACGAGCCTTGTAAACCTTATCGGCAGACTCTATGACGTTACTGGCGGTGCTGTTAAGGTCGGCGGAAAGGACGTTCGCTCCTACGACCTTGAAACACTGCGTGATGAAGTTTCTGTTGTGTTACAATCAAATGTTCTGTTCAGCGGAACTATTCTTGATAATCTGCGCTGGGGCAACGAAAATGCAACCGAGGAAGAATGTATCAACGCCTGCAAGCTTGCGTGTGCTGACGATTTTATTCAATCATTCCCCGACAAGTACAACACCCATATTGAACAGGGCGGTACAAACGTTTCGGGCGGACAGAAGCAAAGACTCTGTATTGCAAGAGCGTTACTTAAAAAGCCTAAAATTCTTATTCTTGACGACTCGACAAGTGCCGTTGACACTGCAACTGACGCAAAAATAAGAAAGGCATTCCGTGACGAAATTCCCGACACAACGAAGATTATTATTTCTCAGAGAATTTCAAGCGTAGAAAACGCTGACAAAATCATCGTTATGGATGACGGCGAGATAAGCGCAGTCGGAACACACGAAGAGCTTGTAAATACAAGTCCGATTTACAGCGAAATCTATTCCGCTCAGACAGGCGGAAGCGGCGACTTTGACAAGAAAGGAGAGCTGTAATATGAGAGGACCTAAACCACCCGTTGAAAAACACAACGCTTCTGAAGGCGTAAAGATTGAAAATCCGATGCAGACATTGAAAAGACTGCTCGGAATAATTATGAAAAAGTACAAATTTCATATGATTTTTGTATTCATCTTCATTCTGCTGAGTGTTTTCGCAAATGTTCAGGGTACTTTATTTATACAGACGCTCATTGACGATTACATCAATCCTATGATAGGTCAGTCAAATCCTGACTTTACTCCTCTGCTTATGGCTATTGCAAGAGTTGCAATATTTTATTTGCTCGGCGCTGCGGCATCATATGCATATTCAAAGATTATGATTTATGTTGCGCAGGGAACAATGCGTGACATAAGATGCGACATATTCTCACATATGGAAAGCCTGCCGATTAAGTATTTTGATACTCACAAGCACGGCGATATTATGAGCGTTTACACTAACGACGTTGATACTCTGCGCCAGATGATAAGCCAGAGCCTTGTACAGATTTTTTCAAGCGTAATTACTATTGTATCCGTACTTGCCAGTATGATAACC
>JBJFHX010000117.1:0-41633 GCA_051893995.1 Ruminococcus sp. | reverse complement strand
AACGGCAGGGATGAAAGCCAGCTTAATCCCTCAAAAATTCCGTTTGTTGCCCAGTTGAGCACGGGAGAAAGCACGCCGAGATAGATAAGCACAAAAATTGCTATAAAGAAAATCTGCTGGTATCTGTAGAAAAAGTTTACTGCTCTATCGGGCAGAAACAAGAAAAGCACCTTTGAACCGTCAAGCGGCGGAATCGGAATGAGGTTGAAAACTGCAAGTCCGATATTGCAGGAAATGTAGAAGCTTAAAAATGTTCTGACAAAGCCGCCAATATCCGTAATCATAAATCCGATTGCAAATACAACTAAAGCATTATATATCAGAAGTCCGACAAAGGCGGCAACAAGGTTTGCAATAGGTCCCATAATTGCAGTTATCGCCATACCGAGCTTTGGATTTTTAAAATTTCTCGGGTCAATCGGAACGGGCTTTGCCCAGCCGAAGCCGAACAAAAGCAGGCACAATGCGCCCAAGGGGTCAATGTGACTTAAAGGATTTAGTGAAAGTCTGCCCCTGTACTTTATAGCCTTGTCACCGAGCAGTGAAGCAGTAAAAGCGTGAGCCCACTCGTGAAACGGCAGAATGAGAAAAACAATGAGCAGAACTGCAAGAATTTCCGCTACAATTGAAGCAAAATCAAAATTACCTCTTAAAAGCTGAAAAAGCATAGAATTCCTCCGAAATCAGTATAGCAATAATTAAGTAATTGCAGAGAACAATCCCTGCGTTGTTGCTAATTCAAATCAGTCAGCATATACAAGGAATGACACAGGGGTCATTCCCTACACTCTGAATGTATACTTAAAATATATTATATAATAAATTAATGTAAAAAACAAGTTAAGAAATTTTGAAAAAACACTTGCAATTTCTTTGATTTTCTGTTATTATAACAAAGTTAGAAAAATTATTTGCAAATTTAAGGAGGTGCAGACGCATGGCAAAATGTGAATTCTGCGGTAAGGATGTAAAGTTCGGCATCAAGGTATCTCACTCTCACAGACGTTCCAACAGAACATGGAAGCCCAACGTACAGCGTGTTAAGGCTATTGTTGACGGTTCTCCGAAGCGTGTATATGCTTGCACCCGTTGCTTACGTTCAGGTAAGGTTACCAGAGCTAACTAATTACTGATTACTAAATGAAAACCGCTCCACTTGTGTGGGGCGGTATTTTTTATGCTAATGTTTAATTACTCAGTTAACTCAATCAGATTGTTTTCATAACCCAGTACACAGCTTTCGTAATATCCGTCGCCGGTTACTCTCGGACCGCTTATAACACTGTAACCGTCAGATTTCAATTGTGCGGTGAGATTATCAACGTTTTCTCTGCTCCCTACGCTGAAAGCAAGGTGAGCATAGCCTGTTTTTGTTAATGCTTTATCTACATCTGCAACATCAGGCTTTGACATTATTTCAAGCCTTGCATCACCGTAAAATGAAAGGAAATAAGACTGAAAGCCTGTTTTTATGTTATGATACTTTTCATTTGATTTGGCGTTAAAATATTTTTCAAAAAATTCTTTTGCACCCTCAAGATCATTTACATACATTGCAATATGTTCAATTTTTATATTCGGCATAAGTATCCTCTAAATATTCTAATAATTTATGTAGTAAATTATAATATATAGATAACATTAAGTCAACGATTTCATAATTGCAAGACTGTTTTCTTTACGCCCTTTCGATTCCCAATCCGCTTTGCCAAATAAAAAAGACGTCCATTTGGACGTCTTTTTTACTTGGAGCGGATGATGTATGTTCATCTTTTGAAAACTTCTTCTCGTTTGTTGGGTTCACGTTTTTTGGATAGCTTACTTCTGCGCTACGGGCTAAAAACAGTCCACCGGACTGTTTTCTTTACGCCCTTTCGATTCCCATTCCGCTTTGCCAAAATAAAAAGACGCCCTTTTGGACGTCTTGTTCATTTGGGATATTCGTTCATCTCGTTTGTTGGGTTCACGTTTTTGCGAAAGGAGTTCATCAACGCTCCTCGCTAAAAACGTCACACCGTGACGTTTTTTTAACGCTCGGCTTCGATTCCCATTCCGCTTTGCCAAAATAAAAAGACGCCCTTTTGGACGTCTTTTTATTTTGGAGCGGATGATGGGAATCGAACCCACGCTATCAGCTTGGAAGGCTGAAGTTCTACCACTAAACTACATCCGCTTATCTGCAACGGAAATAATTATATCACTATTCCGTTGCATTGTCAAGAGTTAAATTGATTCAAGAATAATTTTTTCTCCGTCTGAGGTTACATTCATTGCTGTAATGCTGTTGCTACCTGATTCAATCATAGCTGAAGCAATCTTTTCCTCTACCTCACGTCTGATTGTATTTCTCAAATCTCTGGCTCCGCTTTTACCTGAGCAGGATTTTTCGGCAAGATACTCGCAAGCCTTATCATCAAACGTAAACTTTATGTGCTTTTCTTCAAGTGTGGGTACGTATTCGGAAAGCATAAGATTTGCAATCTTTACAAAGTTGTCCTTTGTGAGTGTATTGAACACGATTACCTCGTCAACACGTGCGATAAACTCAGGGCGCAAAAACTCAGAAAGAGCTTTCATTACCTTTTCCTTTGACGCATCTTCCTGTGTTTTGCCAAAACCGAGTGCGCTGTCGTTGCTCGTTGAGCCGGCATTTGATGTCATAACAATAACTGTATTTTCAAAATTAACTGCCCTGCCGTGTGCATCTGTTACCTTGCCCTCGTCAAGAATCTGGAGCAGAATATTGAGAACATCGGGATGAGCCTTTTCAATTTCATCAAACAAAAGTACCGAATACGGACGGCGGCGAACCTTCTCTGTTACCT
Source organism: Ruminococcus sp. (assembly GCA_051893995.1). Lineage (GTDB taxonomy): Bacteria > Bacillota > Clostridia > Oscillospirales > Acutalibacteraceae > Ruminococcoides. The sequence continues at coordinate 38,808 of JBJFHX010000117.1, read as the reverse complement.
GTCCTGCCTCATCGTAGCCTACATATCCGGGCGGTGAACCGATAATCTTTGACACCGAATGCTTTTCCATAAATTCAGACATATCAAGTCTTATAAGAGTTTCGGGAGTGTCAAAAAGCTGCTGGCTTAAAACCTTTACAAGCTCTGTTTTACCAACACCCGTAGGTCCTACGAATATAAATGATGCAGGTCTGCGTCTTGGTGAAATCTGACAGCGGCTGCGTTTTATAGCCGATGCAAGCACCTCAACGGCTTCGTCCTGACCGATAATCTTCTTTTTGAGTTCATCTTCAAGATCTGCAAGCTTTGAAAGCTCGTTTTCCCTGATTCTTGATGCAGGTATACCTGTCCAAAGCTCGATTACCTTTGCAATATCCTCTTCTGTAACCTTTGCCGTAAGGCTTTCGGGGTCAATCTGCGAAAGCTCGGAGTTGATTTTTGCAAGGCTTGTGTTTACTTCTGCAAGAGCCTCGTAATCAACCTCTTCTGCTGTTGAGATTTCCTCTTTCTTAAGTGAAAGCTTTGACTTTTCTTCATTAAGCTTATCGTAAAGCTCCATTGTTTTGTTGCGAAGTGCGGCACAGGCGCAGCTTTCGTCTAAAAGGTCGATTGCCTTGTCGGGCAAAAATCTGTCTGTGATATAACGCTCGGAAAGAATAACAGTCTTGCGCACTACGTCATCGTCAACAATAACTCTGTGGTGCTGTTCATAGTAGCTCTTAACGCCTGCGATTACGTCAATTGTCTGTGCAATTGTAGGCTCGCCGACCTTAACGGGCTGGAATCTTCTTTCAAGAGCCGAGTCTTTTTCAATGTATTTTCTGTATTCATTAAAGGTTGTTGCGCCGATTACCTGAACCTCGCCCCTTGAAAGCGCAGGCTTTAAGATATTTGCGGCATTCATTGTACCCTCGTTGTCACCTGTACCGACAAGGCTGTGCACCTCGTCAATAAAGAGGATAACGTTTCCGCTTTCCTTGATTTCGGAAACAAGTCCCTTGATACGGCTTTCAAACTGTCCTCTGAACTGTGTTCCTGCTACAAGTGAAGTGAGGTCGAGAAGCTGAATCTCTTTATTCTTAAGTCTTTGCGGAACGTTGCCCGAGGCAATCCTGAGTGCAAGTCCCTCTGCGATTGCGGTTTTACCTACGCCGGGTTCACCGATAAGGCAGGGATTGTTCTTGGTACGGCGTGACAGGATCTGAATTACACGTTCAATTTCAGTATCTCGTCCGATAATTCTGTCAATTTTGCCCTCTCTTGCCTTGCGTGTCAAATCCTCGCAATAGAGGCTGATATGCTTTCTCTTTTTCTCTTTTTTATCCTTTTTATTAGGCTTTGAGCCGTTATTAGCGGCATTGGCATTATTCTGACCGCCGAACATATTGTTGAAAAAAGCAGGGAATGCAGGTGCGCCGTGAGTAAAATCATCGTCGTCACTTCCGCCGTTTTCCTCGTCAAACTGGTCCATCTGTTCTGCAAGATTATCAGCGCCGAGCTGTTCCATAAGCTGGGAAATGTCACCGTTTTCACCCATATTCTGCATCAGGCTGTTCATCTGATCCTGTACATTTTCCAAGTCCTCGTCAGAAATTCCCATTTTGCTGATTAAATCCTCAACCGGTTTTATGCCAAGCTCCTTTGCGCAGGTAAGGCAATAGCCTACTGTAGGAGCGTCTTTTGAATTAGTGTTAGAAACGAAAACAACTGCCTGTCGTTTTCCACATCTGCTGCAAAGCATAGTATTCTCCTTATATGTAAAAATTTTGGATTGCTTTCATTTAGTATTAACATAAATATTATGTATTGCCTGCAATTTCAAAGGCAAAAAATATTTAATTAGTTTACATTATATATGTTTATGATGTAAATTTCAATGGTAATTTGTCAAATTATTTACTTTCTTCATTTTCTTTTGATTTTACTTTACCGTTATGCTCTTTTATCAGCTGAAAATAAATTTTTCCGTACTGGTAAAGTGCAAAAAGCATTGTTATAGCTGTTACTGACAAGAGCGAAACATCAAGTGCAAAGTTTTCAAACCCAAAAACGGCTTTAAGGAAAATTATAGTAAATACCGAGAGATAAAATACTACGGTTCCGACCTTTCCGTACCACTTTGCCGCAGGAGGTGTTATACCCTTGTTAACCAAGTCCATTCCACCAAGAAGCATTAATACGTCCTTTAAAAGGAGTACGACAAGCACGGGAAGAACAATAGGAACGTATATTACCATACAGATTACAACAGCTAAAAGCGTGAATTTGTCTGCAATAGGGTCAAGGATTTTACCCAGAGAAGTCACCTGATTGAATTTACGTGCAATCATTCCGTCAAAGCAGTCGGTAAGTCCCGAAACACCTATGCAGATAACAGCAGGAATATAATTCTCTATTAGAAAATAATAAACAAAAGGTACAATCAGTATTATTCTGATGTAAGTCAGAATATTCGGGATTGTTATCAAATCCTTCGGTTTAAAGCTCCACTTTTCATTGTTATCCATAAAATCACCCCATACATTTTCTAAAAATAGCTCTTAATATACCCTTATATACTCATAGAAAAGAATTTGAAAACTGCACCGCTGAAAAGCTCATTATTCAGCAGAGCAGGATTTGAATAGCCTGTTACAATATCGAAAATATTTACTGCAATAAAAACTATCAGCAAACCCTCGGCTAAACCGAAAATTCCGCCGAGAAGCTGATTAATCTGCTTGATTACGGGAATGTTGAACACCTTTGAGATAAGCTTAACAAGCTTTTTGACAATGAACAATATAATTATAAAAAGTACGATTATCAAAATAATCGTCAGAACAGAGGTAACTACAGGAGCGACTGCGCTTTCAATAACCTGACTTGCAGATGAAGAAATTTCAGACGGAACTGACAGTTGATTCTGAAATTCATTTAAGCTGATTCCGAAAATTCCTCCGATAAACGAGAGTATTCCGTTTATCCACTGCGGTACGGCTTCAAGACAGTTGCTTAACGCATAGTTGATACCGTTTTGTTCAATTATTTGCTGAGTGTTGGTTATTACCGTCTGCTTAAGAAATGAATCATAGATAAGCTGTGACAGAAATGACGAAAGGTAATAAGCAGATATTGCCGCAAGAACAAGTCCTGCGATGTTAAGAATAGTTTTTGCAAACCCACGCTTTACGCCGATTACTGTAAACAAGACTATAACCGCTAAAATTATTATATCCGTTATCATAGATTACTCCAAAAAATTAATTTGCCGTATCTTCTGTTGAGGTTTTTGACAAGTCAAAAAATCTCACCTGATTTACGCTTAAAACATAGGCTGTGTTGTCGGAAGTAAGAATAAGCCTTTTTGAGCCTGTTCCTGTGTCGCAGGAGTAAAGCTGAGTGCCTTCGCTGTTAAAACCGTAGGCTGTATTGCCGTCGAGAATAGCAACTGTGCCCTTATAAAGTGAAATTGACTCTGCACCGTAATCGGTATCGATTGAACTTGTCTTTTCTCCGTTATCGTTGTATATTTCAATTACGCAGCTTCTACCGTCACCGCTTTTTGAAAGTGCAAGTGCAAAGGAATTTGTGTCGGGATTGAAGCAGTAATTTGCAAGAGTTTTGCTGTCATATTTTACAGTAACGTAGTTTTCCTCTCCCCTTTTTATTATATAAGAGGAGGACTGACCTACAAGCACGACTCTGTTGTCGTTGAGATAATCACTGTCAACTATTGTATCTCCGTTTATACTGTACTGAGAAACAGGCTCTTCCTTTGTAAAATCAAGCACGTAAACACCTGTTTTAACTGCGCCGTTGTCGCTTGTAATTCCGCAGACAACACAGCCGCTTCCGTCACTGTTGAGCGTAATTGAATTTATGTAATACTCTGAGAAAGAATACTTGTATATTCTGTTGTTATTGCTGTTGAAAACATAAAGAACTGACAAATAGCCGCTGCCCTCGGTAACAATGCCGTAGATACCGTTTGAAGTGATGTCGGCAGTATAGATTGCACCCTCGGCTTCACCTGAGTAGAGCATACCGTCAAAATCCTGAATTTGGTAACCTGAGGTACCTATGCCGTAGGTCAGGAATCTGTTGCCGGATGATTTCATAACAGGCTTTGAATAACGAAGCTGAACATTTGCAACCTCGCTTCCTGTTGAATTTAAAGTAACAAACGATGTATCGGAAGCATACGCTACGTGTCCCTGATTTACGGCAAAATTGCCCGACTTGACCTCAGTTCCTATGAGATTTACGGGATAGCCGTTGCCTGCGTTACCAAGCACATCGTACGTCCACCAGTTTGAGATGTTATCCCACGTGAGATTGTCACGATTTGCAAAGGCAAAAACAATAAGTCCTGCCGCAAGCGCAATGCACACACCGATAAGAATTTTTTTGACCGAATCGGGAGATATGTCGGTTTTTTCCTGCTCGTAATCATCAAGCGGCATATCTTCATAGCTGATTACATCACGATCGGAGGTTTTGCGCTCTGCATAACGTCCTTTGAATTTTTTAAACACCCATTTTCACTCCCTTGAAAGGATATACACAATACACTAATAATTTACTTTATTTAAATACAAGCCGCAGGCCTGTGCTGTGGGACCTGCAAATTTTCTGTCCTTTTGTTCGATAATTTTCGCAATACCGTCGTCAGGAATTTTTCCCTGCTGAATTCTGAGCAGAGTTCCGACCATTATTCGTACCATATTGTAAAGAAAGCCGTCCGCTTCAACCTTCATAGTGACAAAGTCACCGTCACGAGTTACGGAAAAGCTCTTTACATTTCTTGTCATATCGCCCTTTTCACGGTTGTCGAGCGTACAGAAAGATGTGAAGTCGTGGCTTCCGACATACGCCTGAGCCGCTTTGTTAAGCATTTCTTCATCAATTTTATATCTGTAGTGGAGAGCGTAGCCGTCAAGAAACGGATTTCGCACCTCGCTGTTCCATATTTTGTAAATATATTCCTTGCTTACGCAACTGTAGCGAGCGTGAAAATTGAGGGGAACTTCCTTGCAGTCAAGCACTGCAACCGTTTTCGGCAGCCAACGGTTAAGCGCCGCTTTTAAGCGCTCCGGCTTAATCGGGTGGGAGGTTTTAAGGCTGATGCAGTACATATTTGCGTGAACTCCGCTGTCGGTGCGGCTGCAGCCCTTTACGTCAAAATCATTGCCGATAATCTTTTCAAGCGAGATCTGAAAAACCTCCTGAACTGTAAGTGCATTCTGTTGAATCTGCCAGCCGTGAAAGCTTTTACCGTCATATGAAATTGTAAGCAGCAGATTTCTTAAATCACCGCAGGGATAAATATGTTGCATAATATCACTCCGCATATTAATGCTGCAAGCGCAATAAACGAAAAAGCATCACGCTTTGACATATGGATTGACTTCATTTTTGTTCGTCCGTCGCCTCCACGGTAACAGCGGCACTCCATAGCGGTTGCTATTTCGTAGGCACGTCTGAATGCGGAAACGAACAGAGGTATTAAAACAGGCATTAAAGCCTTTACTCTTTTGATTATATTTCCCGAATCCATATCTGCTCCTCTTGCCTTCTGTGCCGACATAATCTTGTCGGTTTCTTCAAGAAGAGTCGGTACAAATCGAAGTGCAAGCGACATCATCATTGCAATTTCGTGGACGGGAAAATGGATTTTATTCAGAGGCTTCATAAGTCGCTCAATAGCGTCGGTAAGCTCTGTGGGAGAGGTTGTAAACGTAAGGCACGAGCTTGCAAGGATAAGGCATATGATTCTTACCGTTACAAAAACCGCCCTGTTGATTCCGTTTAACGTCACCTTAATAATTCCCCATTGCCAGATAGGGTCGCCTGTTCCGTAAAAGAGGTTTAATATCGACGTTATGACCAAGATAAAAATGATTACCTTAAGGCTTTTAAAATAGAATTTTGCAGGTACGCCGCTTGACAGAATCATCAAAACAATGAACAGTGTAACAAGCAAAAGTGAAAAGTAATTGAACGTGCAGAAAATAATTACAAGAAATCCGATTAGCAAAAGGATTTTTGCACGTGGATCGAGTCTGTGAATCAGGCTTTTGCCGGGGAAATACTGACCGAAAGCTACATCTCTTACCATATTTTTCCCTCCTTCTTCAAAAGTGAGGAAAGAGCGGAGAATGCCTCGTCAACGGTTAAAATTCCGTCGGGTACATCGTAGCCTTTTTCCTTTAATTCAAGCATAATTTTTGTAATCTGCGGAACTCTGAGTCCGATTTTTTCAAGCTCACGTCCGTGTGAAAACACCTCTCTTGTTTTGTCAAACATTACAAGGTGGGATTCGTTCATAACAATTATTCTGTCGGCTACTCTTGCGATATCCTCCATACTGTGAGAAACAAGTAAAACCGTATTTTTACGCTTTTTGTGGTACTGCACAATCTGCGTGAGCAGTACTTCACGTCCCATAGGGTCAAGACCTGCGGTTGGCTCGTCAAGCACAAGCACCTCGGGATCCATTGCGATTACGCCTGCAATTGCGGCACGACGCTTTTCACCGCCCGACAAGTCAAACGGTGATTTTTGCAGAAGCTCGGGCTTTAAGTCGGTAAATTCAGCCGCTTTTCTTACGGCAATATCAATCTCCTGCTCAGATTTGCCCATATTCGTCGGACCGAAAGCAATATCCTTGTAAACGGTTTCTTCAAAAAGCTGATATTCGGGATACTGAAATACCATTCCGACCTTGAAACGCACCTTGCGTATCTCCTTAGGGTTCTGCCAGATGTCCTCGCCGTCAAGAAAAACCTGTCCCTCGGTCGGCTGAATAAGTCCGTTCAGCATCTGGACAAGCGTTGACTTGCCCGAGCCTGTGTGCCCGATTATACCGATAAACTCGCCCTTTTCAATTGAAAGGCTTACGTTATCGACAGCTCGCTTTTCAAACGGAGTTTTCTGTCCGTAGACAAAGCTTAAATTTTTTAGCTCAAGTACGCTGCTCATTTCAGCACCTCCTCAAGCATTTTCACACACGCTTCGGTATCAAGCGGCATTTTATCTATTTTTACTCCGCAGCCACGCAGCTTGTTTGCAAGCTCGGTTGATTGCGGAACGTCAAGTCGGTGTCTTTTTAAAAGCTCCACCTGTGAGAAAACCTTATCGGGTGTGCCCTGAGTGAGAATTTTTCCGCTGTCCATTACCACCACTCTGTCGGCAAGTACAGCCTCGTCCATATAGTGGGTGATGAGTACAACTGTGATGTTTTTCTCTTTGTTGAGTTTGAGCAGTGTTGAAAGTACCTCGTCACGCCCGTTCGGGTCGAGCATTGCTGTCGGCTCGTCAAGCACGATACACTCGGGAAGCATTGCAAGGATTCCTGCAATTGCCACTCTCTGCTTCTGTCCTCCCGAAAGCTTGTACGGAGCGTGTTCTCTGTATTCGTACATTCCGACAGCTTTCAGAGCGTAGTCAACACGCTCTCTTATTTCCTGCGGAGGTATTCCGAGGTTCTCGGGGCCGAAAGCAACGTCCTCCTCGACAATGCTTGCAACAAGCTGATTGTCGGGATTCTGAAGCACAAGGCCTACCTTTTTTCTTATATCATAGGTTTTTTCTTCGTCGGAGGTGTCGTCGCCGTCAATAAAAACTTTGCCGCTGTCAGGCAGAAGCATTGCGTTGAGGTGCTTTGCAATTGTGGATTTTCCGCAGCCGTTGTGACCGAGCAGAGCGACAAATTCACCCTTTTGTATGTCGAGTGAAACACCGTCAACGGCATTTTTAACACTTTTGACATTTTCATCGTCAGTATAAGAAAAAACAACATTCTCAAGCGAGATAAAATTCATTAACTAATTCTCCCAGATTGCAGTCGAACCGCACGGAAGAATGAGCCCCGTGTCGGTGACGTTAAGACCAATTTCGTTGCTTGACACGCTGCCGCCAAAGTCCTTTTTGAGCAGTATGCCTAGCATATATTCCATTACTGCGGGTGAAAGCCCCGTAGTGTATGAGTTGAGTATAAAGAAAACAGGGTTGTCGGACAAGACCTGTTTGCAGAGAATAACAAGCGAAAAGAGCTGTTCTTCAAGTTTCCAGACTTCTCCGCCGGGGCCTCTGCCGTAGGACGGAGGGTCCATTATTATGCCGTCGTACTTGTTTCCACGTCTGATTTCACGCTGAACAAACTTTGCGCAGTCGTCAACAAGCCATCTTACGGGTTTATCGGCAAGTCCGCTTGACTGTGCATTTTCCTTTGCCCACTGAACCATTCCTTTTGACGCGTCAACGTGGCACACGCTTGCGCCTGCGTTTAAACACGCAAGCGTTGCGCAGCCTGTGTAGCCGAAAAGGTTGAGCACCTTTAAAGCTCTGTTTTCATTCCTGATTTTCTCGGCGGCAAAATCCCAGTTTACCGCCTGCTCGGGAAATACTCCCGTATGTTTGAAGCCCATAGGCTTTGTATTGAAAACAAGCTTACCGTAATTTATTGTCCAGCGGTCGGGAACTTTTTTGTACTGCTCCCAGAATCCGCCGCCCTTGTTACTGCGGTGATACCTTGCATGTGCGCAGTGCCAGAGAGGATTTTCTTTTTTTGTTGACCAGATAATCTGCGGGTCGGGACGAATGAGAATTATATCGCCCCAGCGCTCTAAACGTTCACCGTCGGAGGTATCAATAAGCTCGTAATCCTTCCAGTTTTCCGATAATCGCATTATGATAATCTTTCCCTTACAACCTGTGCAGATTCCTCTGCAAGGCTCTGAATTTCCTCGAGATTTTCGCCCTCGAGCATTACTCTTACAAGCGGCTCTGTTCCCGACACACGGACTAAAATTCTTCCTCTGTCGCCGAGAATTTCGGTAACACGCTTGATTTCAGCTTTAACTTCTTTATCTGTGTAGAAAGCAAGTTTACCCTCTGCGCTGACCTTTACGTTGATAAGCACCTGTGGCATACGCTCCATAACCTTTGCAAGAGAGCTTAATTTTTCGCCAGTGCGCTTCATTATGCTTAAAATCATTGCACCCGAAAGCTCGCCGTCACCGGTTGTTGCGTAATCGAGGAAAATAATGTGTCCGCTCTGCTCACCGCCGATGTTGTAACCCTCACGGAGCATTGCTTCGAGAACATAGCGGTCGCCGACCTTTGTTGAAACGAAGGTCATACCGTTTGCTTCGCAGAACTTGTTGAATCCCATATTTGTCATAACAGTGCCGACAACAGCGTTTTTCTTGAGCACTCCTCTGTCTTTCATATCCTTTGCGCAGATTGCAATGAGGTAGTCGCCGTCAACAAGATTGCCGTTCTCGTCAACTGCAAGGCATCTGTCGGCGTCACCGTCAAAGGCAAGACCGCAGCAGAGCTTGTGCTCACGCACGTAGTTCTGAAGTCTATTGATATGAGTAGAACCGCAGTCTTTGTTTATATTGATTCCGTCGGGCTTGTCAAAAAGCATATGCACCTTTGCTCCGAGCTTTGTAAAGAGCTTTTCTGCTGTACGTGATGACGAGCCGTTGGAGCAGTCAAGGGCAATTTCCATACCCTCAAGGTCACAGCCGATTGAATTTACAACGTGGTCGACATAATCTTCTACGGCATCTTCCATTCTTGTAACCTTGCCGATATTTTCGTCCTTTGCAAGAGCGTAAGGAACGACGTTATCAAGCACGATTTCTTCAATTCTGTTTTCGAGGTCATCGGGCAGTTTGCAGCCGTCAGAGCTGAAAATCTTGATTCCGTTGAATTCAAAGGGATTGTGAGAGGCTGAAATCATAATGCCTGCGTCAGCGTTGTACTTGCCGACAAGGTATGCAACAGCAGGTGTGGGCACAACGCCTAAAAGCTCAACATTTGCGCCTACCGAGCAGAGTCCTGCAATAAGAGCACCTTCAAGCATATCACCCGAAAGACGTGTATCCTTTCCGATTAAAATTGTAGGGTGCTCAACCTCGTCGCTGATAAGCACCATTGCGGCGGCTCTGCCGATATTCATTGCAAGCTCAGCAGTAAGCTCAGAATTTGCAACGCCTCTTGCGCCGTCTGTTCCGAATAGTCTTCCCATAATTGTTTTCCTCCGTAATTTCAAATTTATAATAATTTGCTTAATTTTTATCAAACAGGCTCGGCTGGGTTGGCATTGAATTTACCGTGCCCTTTGGAAAATCGTAGCCGAGGTGTCTGCACGCTTCTGCGGTTATGCATCTTCCTCTCGGGGTTCTGCTTAAAAATCCGATTTGCAGAAGATACGGCTCGTAAACGTCCTCTATTGTGACTGCTTCCTCGCCGATTGCCGCTGCGAGCGTTTCAAGTCCGACAGGACCTCCGTTATAAAACCTGATTATTGCTTCCAACATTCTTCTGTCGTTCTGGTCAAGTCCGAGCTCGTCAATTTCAAGTCTGTCGAGGGCTGTTCTTGCCGACTCAACGTTGATTACTCCGTCGGACATTACCTGCGCAAAGTCACGTACACGCTTTAAAAGTCGGTTTGCAATTCTCGGTGTTCCTCTTGAACGTGAGGCTATTTCGAGCGCACCGTCGTGCTCTATTTTTATTCCCAGAATTCCTGCGCTTCTCGTTACGATTTGGGCAAGCTCCTCGGGAGTGTAGAGCTCAAGCCTTAATACCACGCCGAAACGGTCACGCAGAGGTGCAGTAAGCTGACCTGCCCTTGTTGTTGCACCTACAAGCGTAAACTTCGGAAGCGGCAGATGATATGACGCCGCCATTTGTCCCTTGCCGGTTATGATGTCGATTGCAAAGTCCTCCATTGACGGATAGAGGATTTCCTCTACTGCACGGCTCAAGCGGTGGATTTCGTCGATAAAAAGCACGTCGCCCTCGTTGAGATTTGTAAGCAAAGCCGCCAAATCACCGGGCTTTTCGATTGCAGGTCCTGACGTTATTCTCACCGACACGCCAAGCTCGTTTGCAATAATACCCGCAAGCGTTGTTTTACCGAGTCCCGGAGGTCCGTAGAGCAGAACGTGGTCGAGCGTTTCTCCCCTGATTTTTGCCGCCTCAATGAACACCCTGAGGTTTTCCTTTGCCTTGTCCTGTCCTATGTATTCATCAAGAGTTTTCGGTCTTAACGGGTTTTCTCCGTCAACTGAATCCTCGGGGATTTCGGAAGTATCAAGTATTCTGTTTTCAAAGTCAAATTCTTCTGAAAATTCCATTTTACTCATCTTAATTTCTTCCCATCTGCTTTAATGTCAGTGCAATAAGCTGTTCAACAGGCAGTGAGCTGTCAAGCGTTGCAAGTACGGGTGAAACGTCCGAGGGAGAATAGCCGAGCACTCCCAAGGCTTCAATCGCCTTTGGAATATTGCCCGTAACGGCATTTGCCGCACCAGACGTTACAGCTGACATTGAGCTGTCGGACGATGCCGCTTTTGCAAGCTTATCCTTTAGTTCAAGCACAATTCGCTGTGCAATTTTCTTGCCTATTCCCTGCGCCCTTGTGATTGTTTTGATGTCGTCGGTTGCAATAGCCATTGCAACCTGTTCGGGACTTAATTCGGACAGAACGGACAGACCTGCCTTTGGTCCTACTCCGCTTACGCTGATGAGCGTTTTGAAGGTGTCAAGCTCGGTTTTGGTGGCAAAGCCGAAAAGCTCAACTGCATCCTCCCTTACATTAAGATATGTATAGAGCATTACCTCTGTGTTTAGTTTAAGGGTTTTGAGTGTATTAATTGTTGTCTGACAGTTATATCCCACGCCGCCGCACTCTACAACTGCGCTCGACGACGTTGTGTTAATTAACTTTCCTCTGACGGAATAAAGCATTTTTATATTCCTTTCCTGAACATTGCCTGACGCAAATCCGAACCAGCCGCCTGTGCGTGGCAAATTGCAATTGCAAGGGCGTCGGCAGTATCGTCGGGCTTTGGCACTTCGTCAAGTTTTAAAAGTCTGCGCGTCATTTCCATAACCTGAGGTTTTTTTGCCTTGCCGTATCCCGTTACGGCTGTTTTGACCTGCAACGGAGTGTACTCGAAAATCGGTATTTTCAGCTTTTGCGCCGCAAGGAGAGTTACTCCCCTTGCCTGTGCTACCTTGATTGCGGTTTTCTGGTTTGTCTGAAAATACAGTCTTTCAATTGCAAGTGCGTCGGGACGACAACGGTTGAGAATTGCGTAAAGCTCGTCGTAAATATATTCAAGCCTTTGGTTAAAGTCGGTATGAGCCTGAGTTTCAACAGAGCCGTAGCCGAGAGCCTTGTATGTATTTGACCTAAAGCTTATTGCTCCCCAGCCGACTATTGCATAGCCGGGGTCAATTCCGAACACTACCAAAATTCTACCTCCGCAATTTTTAAACGCAATTTTAATTATTATATCACAAATAAGGGAAATAAGCAATAATTATAATAAACTGCGAATAAATTTATGTTTGGCACAAACTCTTGACACAAGAGGAAAATAATTGTATTATTTTTATTGTATATATTTATCGGAAATGAGGTTACATTTATGGAAAATACAAAAAAGACTATGGACAAAATCGTTGCTTTGTGCAAAGGCAGAGGTTTTGTATATCCGGGTTCTGAAATTTACGGCGGTCTTGCTAACACATGGGATTACGGTCCACTCGGTATGGCACTTAAGAATAATATCAAGAACGCATGGCTTAAAAAGTTCGTTCAGGAGAATAAGTACAACGTAGGTCTTGACTCTGCTATTCTTATGAATCCGCAGACATGGGTTGCTTCCGGTCACCTCGGCGGATTTTCCGACCCGCTTATGGACTGTAAGGAATGTAAAACTCGTCACCGTGCAGACAACCTTATTGAAGATTTTGACGGCACAAACGTTGCAGGCTGGACCAACGAGCAGATGATGGACTACATCAAAGAAAAAGCTATTCCCTGCCCCAACTGCGGCAAGCACAACTTTACCGACATTCGTCAGTTCAACCTTATGTTCAAGACCTTTCAGGGCGTTACCGAGGACAGCAAGAACGAAATTTATCTTCGTCCCGAAACGGCTCAGGGTATTTTCGTAAACTTCGCAAATATTCAGAGAACAAGCCGCAAGAAGATTCCGTTCGGCGTTGCACAGGTCGGCAAGAGCTTCCGTAACGAAATCACTCCCGGTAACTTCATTTTCCGTGTGCGTGAATTTGAGCAGATGGAACTTGAATTCTTCTGCAAGCCGGGCACTGACCTTGAATGGTTTGAGTACTGGAGAGCTTTCTGCCGTGACTTCCTCTATTCTCTCAACATCAAGGAGGAAAATCTCCGTCTGCGTGACCACTCACCCGAGGAGCTTTGCTTCTATTCGAAGGCTACTACTGACTTTGAGTACCTCTTCCCGTTCGGCTGGGGCGAGCTCTGGGGCGTTGCCGACAGAACAGACTACGACCTTACTCAGCACATCAATACAAGCGGAAAGTCGCTTGAATACTTTGACCAGACAACTAACGAGAAGTACATTCCGTATGTTATTGAACCGTCGCTCGGCGTTGAACGTCTTTTCCTCGCTCTTGTTGTTGAGGCATACGACGAAGAGGTTATTGACGAAAAGGACACAAGAGTTGTTATGCATTTTCATCCTGCACTTGCACCGTTCAAGGCTGCTGTTCTTCCGCTGTCTAAGAAGCTCAACGAAAAGGCTGAGGAAGTTTACGAAATGCTTACCAAGGACTTTATGGTTGACTACGACGACGCAGGCTCAATCGGCAAGCGTTACAGACGTCAGGACGAAATCGGCACACCGTTCTGCATTACATATGACTTTGACTCAATTGATGACGGCTGCGTCACAGTGCGTGACCGTGACAATATGCAGCAGGAACGAGTTGCAATTGACAAGCTCAGCGAGTACATTGCCGAGAAGATTAAATTCTGATTAATCAAAGTGATATATATTTTTAAAGCTCCCGTTTTTTGATTCGGGAGCTTTTTTATGTCTGTTTTCCGAATAATCGCATTAGAAATTATAGGAAATTCAAGTAGAAAAATAGACAATTTTGTTGTTTTATGCCTGTGTTTATGATATAATCGTGTTGAAATTGCATTCTTATTCTGATAGCAATATTTTATAAATCTATAACGGAGGACAGAATTATGCTTAAAATTGAGCATCTGACAAAAATCTACGGTGAAAAAAAGGCTGTTGACGATTTATCCCTGCATATTAATCCGGGAGAAATCTACGGATTTATAGGTCACAACGGAGCAGGAAAGACAACGACAATTAAATCCTGCTGTGGAATTCTTAAATTTGACAGTGGAGAAATTTATATCGACGGCATATCAATAAAAGAAAAACCGATTGAATGTAAATCAAAGCTTGCGTACATTCCCGACAATCCTGATTTGTATGATTTTATGAGCGGAATTCAATTTCTTAATTTTATTTGTGATATTTTCGGAATAGGCGCTGATGTCCGTATGGAGAGAATTCACAAATACAGTGATTTGTTCGGTCTTACCAACGACCTTGCTCAGCCTGTAAGCTCATACTCACACGGTATGAAGCAGAAGCTTGCGATTATTTCTGCACTCGTTCACGAGCCAAAGCTTATTATTATGGACGAGCCTTTCGTCGGTCTTGACCCTGTTGCCGCACACAATCTTAAGCAGATTATGAGAGAGTTCTGCGACAACGGCGGAGCAATATTCTTCTCCACACACGTGCTTGAAGTTGCCGAAAAGCTCTGCGATAAGGTTGCAATCATCAAGGGCGGCAAGCTTATTGTTTCGGGTACTATGGAAGAAGTCAAGGGCAACACTTCGCTTGAAGATGTATTCCTTGAGCTTGAGGAGAATTCGGAGGATGAAGATGATTAAATCGTTAATTAAAAAGCAGTTAACCGAGATGTTCTCCTTTTTCTGGCACGATAAAAAGAAGAACACTTCGCTCAAGGGCGGAAAATTGGCTGCAACGGTTATTACATATATTATACTGTTCGGCATTATCGCCGCAGTATTTGCTTCTCTTTCGTTTGTAATGTGCATAGGCTTGGTACCTACCGGACTTGACTGGCTGTATTTTGCAGTAACAGGTCTTATAAGCGTTTTGCTTGGAACCTTCGGCTGTGCCTTCAACGCAAATGCAAGCCTTTATCAGGCAAAAGACAACGATATGCTGCTTTCAATGCCGATTAAACCGAGCACACTTCTGTTCGTAAGACTTCTCGGCGTTTACGCTATGGGACTTCTATATGAACTGCTTGTTATGATTCCCGCAATTGTGATTTACTTTATATTTGGCAAGCCGAGCGCATTGTCGGTTATTTTTTCAATACTGACTACCTTTCTCGTTTCAATTTTTGTGCTTGCCTTATCAGCAATAGTCGGTTGGATTGTGGCTTTTATCAGCAAAAAGACAAAGAACAGAAGCTTTATTGCGGTTGCCGTTTCACTGTTATTTTTCGGTGCGTATTATTACTTTTTCTCACAGGCTTCAACACTGATGGAAAGCTTCATTTCGCAAGCGGCTGCCGCAGGAAACGCACTTCAGAACGATCTGTACCCATTATATGTTATAGGAAGTGCTTTTACGGGAAACATTGTTTCGTTTTTGATTGTCTTTGGCACAATTGCCGTACTTTTCGGAATTGTGTATTTTGTGCTTTCAAAAAGCTACATTAAAATTGTCACCTCAAACAAGGGTGAGAAAAAGAAAAAATACACTGCTCAGGCTGTTAAAGCAGGTAATTCAAACAGTGCGCTTTTCCGCAGAGAACTTAAGCGATTCACAAAAAGCTCAACCTATATGCTTAACTGCGGTCTGGGAAGTGTTTTGATGATAGTTGCCGCTGTTGCGCTGTTTTTCAACAGGGATTTCGTAAATCAAATCACATCTGTTTTTGCGCAGGCAGAAGGTTTTATTGCTCTTATAGCCTGCGGTATGCTGTGCCTGATTTCATCAATGAACGACATCACTGCTCCGTCTGTATCTCTTGAGGGTAAAAACATATGGATTGTGCAGTCGTTGCCTGTAACTTCCTGGCAGGTTTTGCGTGCAAAGCTGAATCTGCACCTCGTTTTAACAATTCCACCGTTTGCAGTTTTAATTGCCGCTGTTGAAATTCTGACCGCCCCCTCACCGATTTACGCAATTCTGATTCCGGTTTTCTGCTTTTTATTCGTCATACTTTCAGCGGAGCTCGGTCTGGTGATAAATCTGAAATCACCCAACCTTGACTGGACAAGTGAGATTGTGCCGATAAAACAGAGTTCGGGTGTTTTGTTTGCACTGTTCGGCGGATGGGCTATAATACTCCTGCTCGGTGCTTTGTATTTTGCCGTTGCGTCATTTATACCGCCTTTAGTATATCTGATTTTTATTACATTGCTGATTGCCGCTGCTTGCATACTGACAATGATTTGGCTGAAAAACAAAGGTTCGCAAATCTTTGATTCGCTTTAAGAACAAAATTTTATAATTATACAGAACAAGGAGCTGTCGATTCGACAGCTCCTTGTTTTACGTCAATTTGACTGAGGCAGCATTTTGAAAAGCCCTTTTGTACGCAAGGCTACGATTAATGATGCTACGCCTGCAAATAATACAACAATATATTCAAATCCGCTGCTGAATTCAAAGAGGAATCCGTAAAGCGCACTTCCGACGGGCTGGGCGCACATACAAACTGTCAGAATAACTGAATATACCTTTCCTATTAAATTCTGCGGAGTCTCCGTCTGAACAAATGACATCATCTGAATTGTAAAGATTGTTGAAAATGCCATTATAATCATACAGCAGACGGTTATGACAATATAATTTAATTCTGCAAAAGAAAATAGCATTAGTGAAATTCCCATCGGAAACACCGTCAATGCGCAGATAGCAAGCAGATTTCCTGCCTTTTGAATGTTAAGCCTTTTACCGAAAATTCCGGCACAAACTCCTCCGGCAAGACCGCCTACGGCAAGCGCACCCTGAGCAAAGCCGCATAGCTGATTTGCCCATACCGAATCAAAGCTGAGCACCTCGGTCACAAGATAAGGCAGACCGACGATAATGATTGACGACATAAATAGATTTATTGCACAAACTATCAGCAAGCCTTTGCCGATTATCGGTTTTTCTTTGTAGATAAAGCGTATGCTCTCGGCAAAATCCTTCTTTGCTATATTCAAAATACTTCCTTCTGACGCCTGCTTTTCAAATGGAATTTTAATGAAGATTTCCATAACTGCTGAAATTACAAAGCAGACAATGCAAACGAGAAGAACGGGTCTGAGTCCGTAAACGCTGTAGAGTATTCCTCCGAGAACAGGACCTAAGAGATTAGCCAATGAGCTGACGGCGTTAATAACGGAATTTGCCGCCATATAGTTTTCTTCACTCACAAGTGCAGGTATGCTTGCCTGAACCGACGGCTGATACGCTCCTGCGATTCCGTATAACAGCATAAGTACAATCGTAAGCAGAATCACTATGTTCATTGTATCCATAATCAAGGAAAACACAGTGACAATTGCCGCTGTAAAGAAGTCGAGTAAGACCATAATATTTCGCTTGTTAACCCTGTCTGCAATAATTCCGCCAACCGGTGAGAGCAGAATTGTAGGGATAAATGCACAGGCTGTTACCGTTCCGTAGAGTGCTGACGAGCCTGTTATATTGAGCAGATAAAGCGGAAGTGCAAATCTTATTGCGGCGTTGCCGAAAAGTGAAATTATCTGTCCTATAATAACAAGCCTGAAATCCTTTGAAAAACGTCTTTGTTTCATTTTATGACCTCATTTCTTTTTTCTCTGAGAGAATATTGCCAATGTGTTTTTTCTCAAAAAACATTTCTTTATTTAGCATAACAACAATTACAGCCGCAATAGTAACGACAATTGTTTCCACACATTTTGTCTGGGGAGTCATAGCGATTTTCTCCTGCATTGTGTTTACAAACAGGTGAAAAATTATGCACGCAAGCATACTGCGATTGTTTTTGACATAAACCCACGTTGTGAGAAAGCCCATAGGAACTACGCTAATCAGAAAATTGAGCATATAACCTATGCCTAATTCTCTTAATCCATAGTGATATGTTCCCTCAATCCAGAAAAGCGGCAAGTGCCACAGTGCCCATATACAGCCGAAAATTATCGACTCGGTAAACCAGGTAAAATACGACGCTACGGAATCCTCGCCGTAACCTCTCCAGCCAAGCTCCTCTATCACCGAGGCAAGTAAAATTGTAAGCAGAGCCGATGTTCCGCCGATTGAAAATGAAAAGTCCTCAGTAAAAGCAAACTGGTCTGCCGACTGACCGAAAAGCAATGAGAGCAGAATTGAACAAACAACTATAAGTGCAAAGCTTAAAACTGCAATCATAATATTGAGCGGCTTTATTCTGTAGAACCCGACAAGCTTGCGTTTCAGGTCATTTTTCAGTGCTTTGCTTTTTGATGTTGCAACAGTCACTATTGCAGTAACTGCGGGAGTGAAAAGTCCCAAAAGCATAAGAATCATAGAAATTCCGTTCTCGTCGCCAAGACTGCTCAGCACTGCCGCTGAAATCCAGAACAGCCATGTAACTGCAAAGCAAATAATATAGAATCTAATCGGTTTGTACTTGTATCCGTTCATCAATTGAACCTCCTTTTTTGATACCCCGATTATAGAAAAATAAGCTTTGCCACACAAGCAATTCGGGTTTACAAGTCGGATATTTTCCGCTACTTTGCGTTGCATTTGCGGTTGCTGTCGGATTTTTGAGCTAAATAAAAAGAAACCGACTCAAAAACAAGTCGGTTTCCTGAATAACTATTATGAAGATTAAATTCTGATAAATGAAAATTAACGGCTGATTAACTAATTATTTTCAGCTTTTTTTCTTAGAATTACCAATTAATCATATTGATAATCGCAAAAAGCAGACAGAGGTTTATTTTTGTCTGCTTTTTATGGATATTAACAAATATAGTAAATCATACTAATAAAGGCTATCGTTCACGGTACTCCTTTCAAGAACATCACCTGTTGATAACTCTATTGCCGATTCATTAATTATTAAATATTTATCAGTTAAGTAAGCTTCATCTATACTGTAATAATTTAATACACTTAATACTTTTTTAGTATTATTATTTCTATCCACTTCATTTATTTCTATTTCTAAATGCTTATATCCTGTTAATTCATCACTAACTTCTATTTCCTTTCCATAAAAATAGTTATTATTTGGAAGAAAACACATTGATATAGGTAGAAAAATAAAGCCACCATCACTATCTGGAGAAATAATCTCATCTACACATTCATATTTTCCAGTTTTAAAATCAATATTATATTTTCTATAATATGTTTTATGTACACCCTGTTCAGAATCATATTTATTAATAGTTCCATATATAAAAAACTCATATTCTTTTTCTGTTCGCATTGTATTTAGAAAATCAATTTCACTATAACCCTCATCACTATTAAAAGAATTATGAAAATCAATTTTAGAAAGCAAAGTATCGTTACCTTTTTTATCCACTTGCACGACATTATACCACTCTGAAGCCCTGAAAAGAATAAAAACATTTTTACCATCACTGGTAAAGTAAATAGAATCACCGTATTTTTCTAAATTAACCCAATCCTTTATTTTATTAGTTACACCAGTTTTCACATCATAAGTCATTAACCATTTACCATCTGCTTGGTAACTGACTTCACCTCTGAAAAAAACTGTCTTATCATCAGTTATAGTCCATAAGTAATTATTACTATAATTATCTACATAAACTTGTACTCTATTTGCAACTAACTTTCCCAAATAATATAAATCTCTATCACCTTCTGTAAGATTATAACCGTTATTATAGTAAGGTAACAAGGCTTTTTGTGCATCATTCAATTCATCTATACTGGGTATTAATGCTTCTGTTGTAGGTTCTGTAAAGACTTCCGTAGTTACATTTTTTGTTGTTTCTTCATTTTGGGTATTTGGGTAAGTGCTTTTCCCCTGCTCTGTATTATTTCCTTGACAAGCGGAAAAAGAAACAACAATAATAATCACTAGTAAAATTGATAAGTGTTTTTTCATTTTTATAACCTCCTGATTCTTTTTTGCATAATTTAAACCAAAATGGTTTATTATATTATAAACCATTTTGGTTTAAATGTCAATATACCGATTTGGTTTGTTATACAATCATTCTATGGTGGTGATTTGATTGTACAGACGAATACGGGAGTTAAGAGAAGATAATGACCTTTTGCAAAAAGACCTTGCAGAATATTTAAAATGTTCCCAAGTCGCTTATTCAAGATATGAACTTGGGCAACGGGATTTGCCAACAGAAGTTCTTATTGCGTTGGCAAAGTATTATAATACAACTACAGATTATATTCTCGGACTTACAGACAAAAAATAAAGCGATAATTTTACTTTGTGTAAGATTATCGCTTTTTTCTATTATCACCTTTTATTTGATTTCTTATATATGTAGGGAACAGTCTTGACTGTTCCGATACCGATAAATGTAAGTTATAATATCTCGGAACGGTCAAGACCGTTCCCTACAGTTTTTAATTGTACAGAATTAATGTCTTTGCTGAGCCTGTTTCAATTTGATTTTGAAGCAGGCTCATCTTAATTTATTTTATTTTTTCGGTGTAGTCGAGGGCTATCCAGCCTACGCCGCTTTTAAGCTTGCCCCATTTTGTTGCGCCCTTGCCTGTTTTTTCTTCAACGATTGTATATGCGCCGCCCTGTGCGATTGCGCCTACAATAGCATAGTCGGTTCCTGCTCCCTTTCGGATATTAACACCGTCGGAGGGCGTGATTCTTACAATATAACTTTTGAAAGCTGATGAAGTGCCTGAACTGCCTGATGATGAAGTGCTTGAGCCTGATGATGCAACATACTTTACGCCGAAGTACGAGCAAAGTCCTTTGCAGATTGCTTCGCCGATTTTTGAAGTGTTATTGATTATCCAGTTTGCACCTGTCTTTGTGTCGTGGAACTCACACTCAACGTAGACGGTGAGCGCTTTGGGCACGTTGATTTCATAGAGTCCTGTCTGATAGGTTATGCTGTCGGCTGTGCCGGGTGAGATTTTGCCAAGCTCATTCAGAATTGCCTGACAAGCATTTCTGCCGTTTGAATTAAGGCAGAAAATTCTTGTTCCTCCTGTCACCTGACCGTTATACGCATTTGTGTGAATCGGCATATGAATGTCAGCATTAAAGCTGTCTGATTCACTGCAGCGATTCTGCATACTGTCGCCCGACTTGCCGACCTTTACTTCAAAGCCGCAGCGCTTGAGCGCTGTTGCCGTTGCGTTTGCGATTTTATCGCACTGTGCCATTTCGTTTGTGTTGCCCGTAGCGTAAGTGTTGCTGAACTGGTTTGACGGGCTTAAATATATTTTTTTAGCCATTTTTATCTACTTCTCCTTTTTCAATATTCATTACTGCCGCCGCTCCTGCTGAAAGCGCAGAAATTGCAAGACCGATTAATGCATTTTTTACTACGTCGCCGTCGGCAAAATTCACTCCGCTGAAATAGAGTGTAACGTTTGTTAATACATAGCCGATTGCAGTCTGCAAAAACGTACGCAGGGCACGGATAAGGCAGTTTTTTGTAAAACATAAATTTAATTTTTTCATAATTTGATGTCCTTTCAATATGCATTACCGCACACTATTATCATACGGTAATGCTCTGATTTTGTTCGTTTTCAAGGTCTGAAATGCGGTGGTCAGCTGTTTTCAGCTTGTTCTCAATCACCGCTTCGTGCTGTTCAATAAGATATACACGCTCAATGAGGTTGTTATGCTTGTCAACCTTTTTTTCGAGCTGTTCAATTCTGTAATTTGACAGCCTTGACGTCGCAAATATGCCTGCAAGTGTGCCGATTAGTGTGCCTGCAAACGAGAGCAACGCCAGAATAATCTGTTCGCTCAATTCATCACCTCCACTTACAGGGCAAAAAAAAGAAAAGTTGCATACTTTTATGCAACTTTTCGAGAATTTTATTAAATTATTTTTAAAGCAGAGGTTTAAGATACTGTCCTGTGAAGGATTTTTCGTTTTTGGCAACCTGTTCAGGAGTGCCGAGTGCCACGATTTCTCCACCCATATCGCCGCCCTCGGGACCGAGGTCGATTATATAATCGGCTGTCTTTATCAAATCGAGGTTATGCTCGATTACCACAACAGTATTTCCGCCCTCAACGAGGAGCTGGAGCACGTCAACAAGCCTGTGAACATCGGCGATATGAAGTCCTGTTGTCGGCTCGTCTAGAATATAAATTGTCTTACCCGTACTGCGCTTTGAAAGCTCGGTTGCAAGCTTAACTCTCTGCGCCTCACCGCCCGAAAGCGTTGTTGCAGGCTGTCCGAGCTTTACATAGCCGAGTCCCACATCAAACAGGGTTTTGAGCTTTCTGTAGATTTTCGGGATATTTGCAAAAAACTCCATTGCCTCCTCAACCGACATATCGAGCACGTCGCTGATTGACTTGCCCTTATACTTGACTTCAAGCGTTTCACGGTTGTAGCGTTTGCCCTTGCAGACCTCACAGGGAACGTAAACGTCGGACAAAAAGTGCATTTCAATCTTGATGATTCCGTCGCCCTGACAAGCCTCGCACCTTCCGCCCTTTACATTAAAGGAGAATCGGCTCTGCGTAAAGCCGCGCATTTTTGCGTCCTGCGTTGATGCAAACAGCGCTCTTATATCCGTAAATAAACCTGTGTACGTTGCAGGATTTGAGCGAGGTGTTCTGCCTATGGGACTCTGGTCGATTGCGATTACCTTGTCGAGGTTTTCAAGTCCCTTAATCTCCTTATGCTTGCCCGAAATTGTCTTTGCTCCGTTCAGCTCACGTGCAAGGGTTTTGTAGAGGATTTCGTTAATCAGCGAGCTTTTTCCCGAACCTGAAACACCCGTTACGCAGACAAGCTCACCGAGCGGAATTTTTACATTGATATTTTTTAAATTATTCTGCTCGGCACCCTTGATTTCAAGGAACTTTCCGTTGCCCTTTCTGCGCTTCTCGGGAACAGGAACACAACGTTTTCCGCTTAAGTACTGGCCTGTGATTGAATTTTCGCAGGCTTTGATTTTATCGACATCACCTGTGCAGACAATCTGACCGCCGTGTATTCCTGCACCCGGACCTACGTCAACAATGCAGTCTGCAGCATACATTGTGTCCTCATCGTGCTCAACGACAATTACGGTATTGCCGAGGTCACGCAGACGTTTGAGAGTATTTAATAATTTTTCGTTGTCACGCTGATGAAGTCCGATGCTCGGCTCGTCGAGGATATAGAGAACGCCCATAAGTGAACTGCCTATCTGTGTTGCAAGCCTTATACGCTGACTTTCACCGCCCGACAATGTGCCTGAGCTTCTTGAAAGTGTGAGATAGCCAAGACCAACGCTCTTTAAAAAGTTAAGCCTTTCGATTATCTCCTTGATTATTTCCTCGGCAATAATCTGCTCCTTTTCGGTAAGCTCAAGCTTTTTTACAAAGTCGAGTGCATCAACTACTGACATTTTACAAAACTGTGAAATATTTATTCCGCCGACTGTTACGGC
The DNA here is from genome assembly GCA_051893995.1 of Ruminococcus sp. Classification (GTDB taxonomy): domain Bacteria; phylum Bacillota; class Clostridia; order Oscillospirales; family Acutalibacteraceae; genus Ruminococcoides. The sequence goes on along the minus strand of JBJFHX010000117.1, from coordinate 15,346 downwards.
AAGACTCTCCTTTGAAAGGCGTTCGCCGTGGCACTCGTCACACGGAATTTCCGTCATATATGAACGGATTTCGTCCTTAATCCAGTTACTGCCTGTTTCACGGTAACGGCGGTCAAGATTGTTGATGATACCCTCAAAACTCTGCTCGTAGCTTCCGCTTCCGTAAAAGGATTTGCGGTTTATAGTCAGCTTTTCATCGCCTGTTCCGTAGAGAATTTTGTCTATAATATCTTTGGGAATGTTTTTGAGCGGCTCGGTCAGCGAAAAATTGTATTTTTTGGCGAGCGCTTCAAAATACATCGTAGCAATTGAACTGCCCTCCATTGCCCAGCCGCTTCCCTTTATGCCGCCGTCTTTTATACTTTTATTCCAGTCGGGAATTATTTTGTTCTCGTCAATTTTCAGGAACACACCGAGTCCCGTACACTTAGGACACGCACCAAACGGATTGTTGAATGAAAACATACGTGGTGACAAATCGTCAATGCTCACGCCGTGCTCCGGACAGGCATACTTCTGCGAAAAGGTAACGTCCTCTCCGCCTGAAAAATTGACAACTATAAGACCTCCTGCAAGCTTTGAAGCAGTTTCAATGCTGTCGGAAAGACGTGACATTATCTCGGGTTTGATTACAAGGCGGTCAACAACGACCTCAATATTATGCTTTTTATTTTTCTCTACCGGAATTTTCTCTGATAAATCATAGATTATTCCGTCAACACGCACACGCACAAAGCCGGACTTTCTTGCGCTGTCAAACACCTTTGCGTGTTCGCCCTTTCTGCCTTTTACAACAGGTGCTAAAATCTGAATTTTAGTGCCCTCGTCATAAGACATAATTTTATCCACTATCTGGTCAACAGTCTGCTGACGGATTTCCCTGCCGCAGACAGTACAGTGCGGAACTCCGATTCTTGCATAAAGCAAACGAAGATAATCGTAGATTTCTGTTACCGTTCCGACAGTTGAACGCGGATTTTTTGAAGTGGTTTTCTGGTCAATTGAAATTGCAGGCGACAACCCCTCTATGCTTTCGACATTCGGCTTGTCCATCTGACCAAGAAACATTCTTGCATATGATGAAAGGCTTTCAACATAGCGGCGCTGTCCCTCTGCGTAAATTGTGTCAAACGCAAGCGAGCTTTTGCCCGAGCCTGAAAGTCCCGTAATTACAACAAGCTGATTTCTCGGAATTTCAACGTCAATATTTTTAAGGTTATGTTCCTTTGCCCCTCTGACAATTATTTTATCCTGTGCCATTTTTCAACCCCATTTTAGCGAATCTATACGCTCCTACATTCTGCAATAGCCTCCCGAAGGAGGCTATCAGATTAATTATTCTTTTGTGGAATTATTTTCCACGGTTTCAGAGTTTGTGTTATCGGAAACTACTTCTTCCGTTTCCTCAGGCTCTTCAACCTCTATCGGCTCAACATATGTGCCGTTCATTACAGCCTCAAAGTCCTCGCTGCCCATCTTCTCATGCTTGATAAGATAAGCGGCAATTTCGTGGAGCTTGTCGATATTCTCACTGAGAATCTTTTCAGCCTTATCGTAGGCTTCATTTACAATTTTCAAAACAAGCTCGTCAATCTTTGCAGCCGTAGCCTCGGAATAATCCTGAGTACGTCCCATATCTCTGCCGAGGAATACTGCGCTGTTGTCTGTACCGTAGCAGATGCATCCAAGTTCCTTGGTCATACCGTACTTTGTGACCATTGAACGTGCTGTCTTGGTAGCCTTTTCAATATCGTTTGACGCACCTGTTGAAATATCGTCAAGAATGAGCGCCTCTGCAACACGTCCGCCAAGACAAACAACAATATCTTCAAGCATTTCATTCTTGGAATTGTACGACTTATCCTCACTCGGGAGCGGCATTGTGTAACCGCCTGCCATACCTCTGGGGATAATTGAAATCTCGTGAACAGGGTCCTGAGTTTCGAGCTTATCAAAGAGAATTGCGTGACCTGCCTCGTGATATGCGGTCAGCTTCTTTTCCTTGTCGCTCATTACCTTTGACTTCTTCTCTGCGCCGACTACAACCTTGACTGTTGCTTCCTCAATTTCCTGCATTGTAATTGCCTTTTTGTTCTTTCTTGCGGCAAGAAGTGCGGCTTCATTGAGAAGGTTTTCAAGGTCTGCACCCGTAAAGCCTGCTGTTGTCTTTGCAATAGTCTTGAGCTTTACGTCGGGAGCAAGCGGCTTTTTACGTGCGTGAACCTTTAAAATTGCCTCACGTCCGTTTACGTCGGGATAGCTTACGATTACCTGACGGTCAAATCTGCCCGGACGCATAAGTGCTGGGTCGAGAATGTCCGGACGGTTAGTTGCGGCAATAAGGATTACGCCCTCGTTTGCGCCGAAGCCGTCCATTTCTACGAGCAACTGGTTAAGAGTCTGCTCGCGCTCGTCATTGCCGCCGCCAAGACCAGCGCCTCTCTGACGGCCAACTGCGTCGATTTCGTCTATGAAAATAATACAGGGTGAGTTTTTCTTTGCCTGATCGAAGAGGTCACGTACTCTTGACGCACCGACACCGACGAACATCTCAACAAAGTCGGAGCCCGAAATTGAGAAGAACGGAACGCCTGCTTCGCCTGCGACTGCTCTTGCAAGCAAGGTTTTACCTGTTCCGGGAGGTCCTACGAGCAACACGCCCTTGGGGATTCTTGCGCCGAGCTTGTTGTACTTATCGGGAGCCTTGAGGAACTCGACAACCTCTGAAAGCTCTTCCTTTTCCTCGTCAGCGCCTGCAACGTCATCAAAGGTAGTTTTGCGCTTTTCATCGTTGGTGTTCTTTATTTTAGCCTTGCCGAAGTTCATTTCCTTGCCGCCAAGACCGCCTGCACTCATCTTCCTCATAATGAATATCCATGCGCCGATAAAGAGCACAGTGAGAAGAATTGTGGGAATAAGCTCCATTAAGAGCGAATTGTCGCTTGCACGGACAAGGTCGTATGTTATAGCCTCGTCGGCAGAAGCCTGATAGGGCTTGATGTCATCAAGAAATCGCTGAATGTCGGCAAGCTGACCTTTAACAACTACCTGCTTTGCCTTTTTGCCGGGGATTGTTGAACCCGATGGAGTTGTTGCGGCAGGTGTTGTAGTTTCAACAACCTTTGTAGGTGAGGTTGAGTCCTCCTTGCTGACAATTGCGCTTTCGCCCTCTTTGAGCGTGATTTCAATTGCGCCCGAACCGTAGTTTATGGTATAGCTGTCAACCATATCCTCAGCAAAATATCTCACAAGCTCGGAAGTTTTGGGCGACTCGGTCTGACGAGAGCCGTAAAGCATTGCAACAGCTAAAATTATCAGAATCGGTATTCCCAAATAAAGAAGCAGATTGCGTACCTTTTTCTTATTATCCAATGCGTGTCACTCCTCTTTATATTATTGTTTATAGTCGATTATTTATGTAAATCAGCAATATCCCTGTCAGGAAATCTCTGTACATTTCGCAATTACTTTGAATTTACATTATAAAGTCTTAGCAATTATAAACTTTTTCTGCTTGTTTTGCAAGAGAGTTCACAATATTTTCAACTTCTTTTTCTGAAATATGCACAGAATATAAGTCAATGTACATTATTTTCATTTATCAGAAAAAAAATTTCGATTTTTAATGCGTTTTCAGAATTATACGCTGTTCCCTGAGCGGAAACACCCACTCCCTCACACCATAAAATAATGTTATCGACAGCAAGAACTACTGAATTGTCCCTTTGCTCCGAGGGAATTTTCATCTCATTCATCACCTTGCGAAGCGGTTTTGTTACTTTTCGCTTTGGATATGTGAACATATCCTTGCTTTTGCGTGTTCTGAAAACTGCGTTTTTATTAAGATAATCAGCATTTACTGAATTTTTATTTTCTTTATCAGAATTATCTTTTTTTACTCGATAAGTTTTTCCGTAATATTCAAATTCGGTGTTTTCACAAAGTTTAATTTCTTCAAGCCGATTTTCTTCACCACAGAAAACAAATCTTAATATACCCTGTTTTGATACGGCTGAGTACTTTTTGGTGAGATTAACTGCTCCGCCGTTTTTTATAATATCAATAATAAGCTCAATATGCCTTTGCTCAGCAGTAAAATCTGCACAACGCTTGCACAAAACTGCAACTGCATTTTTTACTATTGCATTATGGTTTGAAAGCAACGCTTTGCAGTCGTAGCCGTATTTGTATTTGCTCTCATCAATTGCCTTGTCAGTCATAACGGAAAGATAATCGGAAATTTCTCTTGCATTTTCGGACAAACGCAGGGCAGAATTTTCAAAGGCAGGATTGATTTCCTTGAGAGCAGGAATTACGTTATGACGGATTTTGTTGCGTGTGTAATCATCGGTTAGGTTAGTGCTGTCGGTGACATACTCAAGATTTTTATTCTTGCAATACTGCTCAATCTGCGCCCTTGTGCACTCAATGAGAGGACGGATTATATAATCTCTGACAGGAGGAATCGCACTTACTCCGCCGAGGGAAGCTCCTCTTGTAATATTGAAAAGCAGGGTTTCTGCGTTGTCGGAGGCTGTATGAGCAGTTGCAACCTTTGCCGAAAGCTCGTTAGAAAGCTCCTCAAAAACCGAATATCTTACATTTCTTCCGCAAAGCTCCTCACTGATTTTATTTTTCTTTGCAATCACGGAAATATTTTCGTGCTTTACAAAAAGCTTTACCCCGTATTTTTTGCAAAGCGATTTGCAGAAATTTTCATCACACAGGGATTCTTCACCACGAAGTCCGTGGTTAATATGAACGGCATACAAGGTTAAATTATATTTTTCTTTTACAGAATTAAGAATATCAAGCAGAGCAACGCTGTCTGCTCCGCCCGACAAGGCAACAATTACACTGTCGCCGTTTTGGAGCATATTATACTTTTCAACGGTACGAATAAACTGATTATTCATCCCTTGCCTCCGTACCTGTAAATCGCATAAACTCACCCTGCCAGTGCAGTTTTACGGATTTTGCTTCGCCGTGACGGTTCTTTGCAACTATACATTCGCCCGAATTCATATCGGCTGTAGGTGCTGTCTGCTCGGCATTTTTTTCGCTGTAATAGCCCTCTCTGTAGAGGAAAAGAACGATGTCTGCATCCTGCTCGATTGAACCCGAGTCACGCAAATCCGAAAGCTGAGGACGGTGGTCGGTACGCTGTTCTGACGCACGTGAAAGCTGAGAAAGCGTAATAACGGGAACGTTCATTTCCTTTGCAAGAATTTTGAGGTTTCTTGTAATTTCGGAAATTTCCTGAACACGGTTATCAATTCTTCTTCCGCTTCCCATAAGCTGGAGGTAGTCGATTACAACAAGGTCAAGGTTTCTAAGTCGTCTGAGCCTTGACTTCATTTCGGTGATTGTAATACCCGGTGTATCGTCAAGGTAAAGTTCAGCCTTACTCAACACGTCACTTGCAGGAATTAGCCTGCTCCACTCCTCGTCGTTCAGTTTTCCTGTACGCAATTTTGTACCGCTGATAAGTGCTTCGGTAGAAAGCAGACGGCTTGCAAGCTGTTCCTTTGACATTTCAAGAGAGAAGAAAGCGACGGTTTTCTTTGAATGGCAAGCGGCGTTGCGTGCAATATTGAGCGCAAAGCTCGTTTTACCCATACCGGGTCGAGCCGCAAGCAGAATGAGGTCGCTTCGGTTAAGTCCGGTAATTACCCTGTCGAGGTCGCCGATTCCTGTAGAAATCGGTTTCATACTGTCGTCTGCTTCGCTGTTGAGTGCATCCAGACGGTCAAAGGTCTGCAAAATTACAGAATTGATTCGTTCAAGTCCCGACTTTTCGTTGCCCTTGCGAATGTCAAAAATCTTCTGTTCGGCAGAGTCAATCAAAACTGACGGCTCTTCGTCGCCTGCCGATGCGTCGTCGATAATCTCACGTGAGGCGGTAATGAGCCTGCGGATATTGTACTTATCTGCAATAACTTTTGCATAAGCCTCGGCATTGGAAATTGACGGACAGTTGTTTACCAAATCATAAAGATATGTCTTGCCCGTTGCCTCGTCAAAAGCTTTATTCTGTTTTAATTTTTCGAGCAGAGTTACGAAGTCGATAGCCGCACCGAAATTTATCATTTCCTGCATCTGCATAAAAATAAGCTTGTGCAGTGCAACGTAAAAATAATCGGGGGATTTTATGTAATCTACAACCTTATCAAAAACGGTGCTGTCAAGGATAATTGCTCCCAGAACAGCCTGCTCCGCTTCGGGGCTGTACGGCATATTAAGACCGTCGTAGCTGCCGCTGAATAGTGAATCAGCCATTATGACACCTACAAATTTTTATTTTGCTTCTGTTACCTGAACGTCAATGTTTGCGGAAATTCCTGTATAAAGCTTGACCTCTGCCTTATATGTTCCGAATTCCTTGATGTCACAGTCGAGCACAACCTTGCGCTTATCAACGACAATGTTGTACTGCTTTTTGATTTCCTCGGCAACCTGCTTTGCAGTGATACTGCCGAAAAGACGTCCGCCCTGACCTGCTTTTGCAGTCATTACAAACTTCTTGCCCTCAAGCATTTTCTTCTGCTGTTCAGCCTGAGCCTTCTGGGTTGCGATTTTAAAATTCTTGGAATTTTCTGCGTTTTTATACTCATTCATAGCCTGTGCGTTAGCTTCTCTCGCAATCTTTCTGGGAAGAAGATAGTTGCGTGCATAGCCGTCCGAGGCTTCAACAAGCTCACCCTTTTTACCGAGTGATTTTACGTCCTGTAGTAAGATTACTTTCACTTTTATCGTCCTTTCTATATTGCTCTATAATTATCTATGATTTCGGAACGGTAAAGACCGTTCCCTACATTGTTGAATGTGTTGGGACGTCTGGGAAGCCGTCCCCTACGGAAGGGTTTATTTATTACTGTAATGATTATTAAATCGGTAAAGTTTGATAATCGCTACGTATTTTTATATAAAATAAACTTATGTGTTTTCTATATCGTCAAGCACGCTGTCAATTACGGAAAGGAGCTTCTGGTATGCAAGCTCCTTGGTTGTATTTTCAAGCTGTGCCGCCGCCATAGTCTGGTGACCGCCGCCACCGAGCTGTTCCATAATAATCTGAACATTCAGCTTGCCGTAGCTACGTGCCGAGATATTCATTCTGTTGTTGTCCTCAAAAATAACAAACGATGCGTCCACTCCCTGAAGCGTGAGCATTTCGTCAGCCGCCTGAGCCGCCGCAAGCCTGATGTCCTCAGTACGCTTTTTCGAAACAGAAACAGCGCATCCGCGGTAAATATTGGAGCTGCAAACAATCTCTACCTTTTCACGGTAGGTTTCTATGCTGTCTGAGAACATTCCCTTAACAGTAAGTGTGTTTGCGCCTTTTTTGCGAAGATAAGCCGCCGCTTCAAAGGTGCGCACTCCCGTTTTGAGTACAAAATTCTTCGTGTCAAGCATAATTCCTGCAAGAAGTGCGTCAGCCTGAGCATATCCGAGAGGCTTGTCGTCAAGGCAGCCTATAATTTCACTGCACATTTCGGCTGCTGATGACGCAGACGGCTCGTGACAGAACACAAGCGCATTGTCTATGTAATTGACAGCCTTTCTGTGGTGGTCTATTACTACAACCTTTTTGCACTTTTCATAAAGCTGTGCACTTTCAAGAGAATTTTTGAGGTGGGTGTCAACTATAATAAGCAACGACTTGGGTGTTACACCTCTGATTGCTTCATCAGGCGTTATAAAAATGCTTGTATCAACCCGGTCTTCAACATAGGAAATAAGTTGTTTTGCCATTGAGGTTTCCTTATCAATGACAATTTTGCAGTAACGTCGGAAGGACTTTTCCATAATGCACTGAAGTCCGACAGCCGAGCCTACGCAGTCGAGGTCGGAAAAGCGATGTCCCATAATGAACACCTTGTCGCAGTCAACAGCCGCACGGCTTATTGCGTTGGCAATTACTCGCATTCTTACCTTGCTGACCTTTTCAGCCGCAGCGGCAGTGCCGCCGAAGAACTCGTAGCTGTTGTCCTTGATTACGGCTACCTGATCTCCGCCTCTGCCAAGTGCCATTTCAAGCGCCTTTCGTGCGTTGATTTCGCTGTCTTTAAGCGATTTTGAACCTCGGCAGAGTCCGACGGAAATTGTTGCAATGTGATTGTTAACATTGATTGAGCGGATTTCCTTAAGAATCGGGAACTTCTGAGCAATCATTTTTTCAACGTCGGAATCTCTGAAAATTATTATATATCGGTTAGTTCCGATTTTCTTATAGAGTGCTCCGTATTCAGCCGCCCACTTCTGAAGATTGGTTTCTACTGTCAGGCTGACCTCTGAATACGCTTCGTCGGAGTCGCTTGAAAAATCCTCAGCGTTGTCAAAGGTGATAATTGCAACGCAGGGCAGGCTTGCCTGATACTCACGCACCATTGACTTGTAGTATGTATTCTCAATAAAATGACATATTACTCCGTCACCGACTGACAGGCAGAAAACAGTGTACTCCCTGCCGTCAACGGCAACGTCCTCACCCTCGCCGTCCTTGATATCTTCAATATCAAAGCCCGAAAGATAGGAGTTGATGTTTTCGCCCTCGGGGCTTTTTCCCCCGCACATTGCTTTTCGGAATCGTGCGTTGCACCAGAGAATATCGCCCTGAGAGCCTGAAACGGCAACTGGATATTTGTATTTTTCAAGATGTTCGGGATTTAATCCCTTGATTTTTTCGGCAGCGCTTTTAACTGTATTGTTGATATAGCTGCGAAAACGAAGTGATATGACGAAAACTACCGCAAAAGCCGCTACGGAAATTCCAAGCTCAATATAACACAAAACAATGTTATATTCAAAGGAGGCAAATGCCATAAGCATCATAACCGCAGCGAAGATTACAAACCACGGAGTAAGCGTCCAATGCTTTTTTCTCATATTATCCCTCAGTCATATAGGTATGTAAGGGACGCTTGAAAAGCTGTCCCCTGCAACATTATACCTCCTGCAAGATAGGAAGTATCATAGGTGCTCGGCGTGTTTTCTGACCAATCAGCTTTGACACGTCGTCCTTAATACGGTTTTTGATAACGCCCCACTCGTGTATGTTATTTTCGGCACAATCCTCAAGAATGTTGAGAGCAACTCTTTTGACTTCATCAAGAAGTCCCTCGCTTTCACGAACATAGACAAATCCCCTTGAAACAATGTCGGGACCGCTGATTACATGGCCGTCATAAACGTCGAGTGACGCAACGATTATTATAAGTCCGTCCTGACCGAGATGCTTACGGTCACGAAGAACTATGCTTCCTACGTCGCCTACGCCGAGTCCGTCAACAAACACCTTGCCAGCCTGAACGGGCGCAAGCTCCTTCATATAATTCTCGTTGATTTCGACAACACTGCCTACATCGCCGATAAATATATTCTTTCTCTCCATTCCGAGGTACTGGGCAAGCTCAGCGTGCTTCTGAAGATGCTTTTGCTCACCGTGAACGGGAATAAAGTATTTAGGCTTGACAAGGCGGTGGATAATTTTAAGCTCCTCCTGACAGGCGTGTCCCGAAACGTGAACGTCGTACATTGATTCGTAGATAACCTTACAGCCCTTTTTGAGAAGCTCGTCAACTACGTTTCCGACTGTCTTTTCGTTGCCCGGAATGGGGTTTGCAGAGATGATTATAAAATCTCCCTCGCCTACCATAACCTTACGGTGGTCTGAATAAGCCATTCTTGAGAGTGCGCTCATAGGCTCGCCCTGACTGCCTGTTGTTACAAGCACAACCTGCTGCGGCATAAACTTATCGAGCATATCAATATCAATAATTATATTCTCGGGCACGTTGAGATAGCCGAGATTTCGGGCAACGTCCATATAGTTTACCATACTTCTTCCCGAAAAAGCTACTTTCCTGCCGTACTTTTCGGCGCAGTTGATAATCTGCTGAACTCTGTTTACGTTTGAAGCAAAGGTAGCAATGATTATTCTGTAGTTTTCCGCACTTCTGAAAAGGCTGTCAAGACTGTCGGATACCATTCTTTCAGTCGGCGTGTAGCCCGAACGGTTGGCGTTGGTGCTTTCGGCAAGAAGTGCAAGAACGCCCTCGTCACCTACTCTTGCAATGCTTGAAAGGTCAATCATATCGCCTGTAATCGGTGTACAGTCGATTTTGAAGTCGCCGGTATGAACGATAGTACCGGCAGGAGTTTTGATTGCAAAAGCTACTGCGTCGGGAATTGAATGGTTGACGTGAATAAACTGTACGCTCATACAGCCTAGATTTATAGTGTCGCCTGCGTTTACAACGTTGAGCTGAGATTTATTGTACAGGCTATGCTCCTTGAGCTTGTTGCCGACAAGCCCCAATGTAAGCGGAGTACCGTATATCGGCACGTTTACCTTTGAAAGAAGAAACGGCAAACCTCCGATGTGGTCCTCGTGACCGTGAGTAAGGACTATGCCCTTTACCCTTTCATAATTCTGCTCAATGTAGGAAAAATCGGGAATTACAAGGTCAACGCCAAGCATATCGCCGTCAGGGAATGCCATTCCGCAATCGACGATTATTATATCATTTTCACATTCAATAAGCGTGATATTCTTTCCGATTTCATTAAGTCCGCCGAGAAAAGCAATTTTAACAGACGGCTTGTGAACAGTTTTTTGTACGCCGTTCTTTACATAAGGCTTTTTCTTAAAGCTCTTCTTTCCTTTCTGATAAAAATCATTACCCGAACGGCTCTGTGTATTAAACGAACCCTTTGCAAACTGCTTTGAGTTGTTTTTCTTTCCCTTTGAGTACCTGTTTTGCTTGACATTATAATTTTCTTTTCTTGTTTCTGTACTCACAAATTTACCTCCATATTTTCTTTAGATTCTGAAATAATATATCAGAAAGGCTTTTATTCTCCTGTCAAAGACGAATATTTAACGACCATATTCAAGGGAGAATAAATACTTTCTTTTATAATCCGCAAGCATCATACGGATTTATTCCCTGTATTAAGTATTAGCAGTATTTAGCGAAAAAACACTGCAACAAAATAAGCATATACTGCTCCGAGTATATATATTCATATTATTTTAACTCATTCACTGTCTTTATGTCAAGGTGCTAAAAGAATTATATCAAATATTTTAGATAGCACGTGTAAATACTTACAAATTTAATAGGAATTTAAAATTTATCATTTAAATTCAGCTGTTTTATTAATATTATGCTCTGTTTTTGGCAAAATAATAACTAAATAATGGTTGCATTTGTGATTTATGCGTATTATAATATTAGTCGAACGTCAATTAAGGAGAATACGCTTGAAACAGGTTGAAATTTTTACCGACGGCGCTTGCAGCGGAAATCCGGGGCCCGGAGGCTGGGGTGCAGTTCTGAGATACAACGGACATGAACGTGAGCTGTCGGGCGGAGAAGCAAATACAACTAACAACAGAATGGAGCTTTCCGCAGTAATCAATGCACTAAGTGCACTCAAGGAGCCGTGCAAGGTAACGCTGTACAGCGATTCCCAGTATGTGTGCAATGCTTTAAAGCTCGGCTGGGCTAAAAAATGGAAGGCAAACAACTGGATGCGCAACAAAAAAGAGCCTGCGCTCAACCCTGAGCTATGGGACAGGCTTTTAAAGCTCTGCGACATTCACGAGGTTGATGTTATATGGGTAAAAGGTCACGCCGGTCACCCTGAAAACGAAAGGTGCGACCGACTCGCTGTTGCTGCGGCACAGCAATATGCATAAATTAAACGAAGGTGATATATATGAGAAACATTTATGCCGACAACTCGGCTACAACTGCTCTTGCACCGTCGGTGCTCGAAAAAATGATGCCCTACCTCACAGAGGTTTACGGCAACCCATCAAGCCTTTACCGTATCGGCGGCAAAGCAAAGGAAGCTGTTGAAAAATCAAGAGCTAACATAGCAAAAAATCTCGGTGCCGCTTCTCCGAGTGAAATTTTCTTTACTTCCGGCGGCAGTGAGTCCGATAACTGGGCTTTAAAGGGTGTTTGCCACGCTCTTAAGGCAAAGGGCAAAAAGCACATCATCACTTCAAAGTTTGAGCACCACGCTATTCTTCATACGTGTGCCGCTCTTGAAAAGGATGGTTTTGAAGTAACATATCTTGACGTTTACGAAAACGGTATTGTCAAGCCTGAGGACGTTGAAAACGCTATCCGTGAGGATACTGCCATTGTATCCATTATGTATGCCAACAACGAAATCGGCACAATTCAGCCTATTGCCGAAATCGGCGCAGTCTGCAAAAAGCACGGCGTTCTTTTCCACACCGACGCTGTTCAGGCGGCAGGATATGTAAGAATCAATGTAGTTGAGCAGAACATTGACCTGCTTTCAATGACTGCTCACAAAATTCACGGTCCTAAGGGTTGCGGCTTACTTTACGTAAGACGTGGCGTTAAGATAGACAACCTTATCGAAGGCGGTGCTCAGGAGAGAAACAGACGTGCAGGTACGGAAAACGTTGCAGGCATTGTCGGTCTTGACGCGGCACTTCAGCTTTCGGTTGATACAATGGACGAAAGAAACGCTAAGCTTGTAAAAATGCGTGACAGACTGATTGACGGACTTTTAAAAATTGAGCGTTCAAGACTTAACGGCGACCGAGTTCACCGTCTGCCGGGTAACGTAAATATGTGCTTTGAGGGAATCGAGGGCGAAAGCCTTCTGCTCAAGCTTGACCTCTGCGGAATTTCCGCTTCTTCGGGTTCAGCCTGCACCTCGGGAAGTCTTGACCCAAGCCACGTTCTGCTTGCAATCGGTCTTCCCCACGAGATTGCTCACGGCAGTATGCGCCTTTCGTTCTCCGACGAAAACACCGAGGATGATATTGATTATATCCTTGAAAAGGTGCCTGAAATTGTCAGTTATTTAAGAGCTATGTCACCGCTTTGGGAAAAAATCAAAAAGGACGAAGCGGCTCAGAACTCTTAATTAATAATATATACATTATATATAGTCAAGGAGGTTTAAAATATTATGGCATATTCCGAGAAGGTTATGGACCATTTTGCAAATCCCCGCAACGTTGGCGAAATTGAAAACGCTGACGGTATCGGCGAGGTTGGCAACTCCAAATGCGGAGATATTATGAAAATGTACATCAGAGTTGAGGACGACGTTATTACCGACGTTAAGTTCAAAACCTTTGGCTGCGGTGCCGCAATTGCAACAAGCAGTATGGCTACAGAGATGATTAAGGGCAAGTCAATAAGTGACGCTCTCAAGCTCACTAACAAGGCAGTTATGGAGGCTCTTGACGGACTTCCGCCGGTAAAGGTTCACTGCTCTGTACTTGCCGAGCAGGCTATTAAAGCCGCTATTTCCGACTACTACACACGTAAAGGAATTGACCCCGAACCGTTTGTTGGAAAGGTTCCCGAGTGCGACGAGTGCGGTTGTCACTGATTTAAGTATAATATATAAATTCAGGACTGTTCATTTGTGTGAGCAGTCCTTTTTGTATATATAATAAATTTTTATTAAGTTTAAAATAAACCGAAATTGTCCGTATCTTGTCACAGTCGGTCTGTTATTATATAGACATAACAAAGGAAAATATCTGAAATACCGAAAGGAGATACGTTATGATTTACATTTTACGCTGGATTTTCATAGACTGATTATGATATTTAATAAATGAATAAAAGGTCAGGACTCTTGTGAGTGAATCCTGACCTTTTTCTTTTGTAATATTATTCAATAACCGTGTAGCCCTTGTCCTCTACTGCCTTTTTCAGCGTATCAAAAGGAACGTCATTTTCGAGCGTTACAACGGCTGTTCCCTTTTCGTGGCTTGCTACAGCCTTAGTTACACCGTGAAGCTCTTCGAGCGTTTTCTTGACGGTTGCCTCGCAGTGGGGGCACATCATTCCTTCAATTTTTATTGTCTTTTCCATTTTTACATTCTCCTTTTCAATAGTTTTTACTGTTTCAGTTATTTTATTATTTTTGCGGATTTTTACAAAATTAAGTCGCAGAGCATTTGTAACAACGCAGAAGCTTGAAAGGCTCATTGCCGCAGCGGCAAACATCGGATTTAACCTCCAGCCGAACAGCGGAATAAACAAACCTGCGGCAATCGGAATTCCGATTGCGTTGTAGATGAACGCCCAGAACAGATTTTCGTGAATATTTCGGAGCGTTGACCGTCCGAGCCGTATTGCGGCAGGAACATCTGAAAGTCTGCTTTTCATCAATACTACGTCAGCGGCGTCAATTGCAACGTCTGTTCCTGCGCCGATTGCTATGCCGACATCGGCACTTGTAAGCGCAGGTGCGTCGTTGATTCCGTCACCGACCATTGCAACTCTGCCCTTTTGCTTAAGCTTTGAAACGACCTTTTCCTTACCGTCGGGCAGAACGCCTGCGATTACCTCATCAACTCCTGCAAGCTTGCCGACTGCGTTTGCGGTTTTTTCGTTGTCGCCCGTAAGCATAACAACGTGCAGTCCCATATTGTGAAGCTCTTTTACCGCTTCTGCACTGTCCTCTTTGATTTCATCGGCTACAGCTATGATACCGAGAAGTTTATTTCCTTTAACGAAATATAAAGGTGTTTTGCCTTCATCCGCAAGCTTTTCTCCTGTTGCAACTGCCTTATCGGGAATTTTAGTAAATTCAGAAACGTACCTTAAATTTCCGCCGTAAACTGCTTCGCCCTTTAAAATTCCCGACAAGCCGCTGCCTGAGGATATTTTAAATTCGTCGACTTCATCGGGAGTTAATCCGTCCTTGCTCGCCTTAGCAACAACCGCCTTAGCAAGCGGATGCTCACTTTTACATTCAAGCGCAAGCGCTGTTTTCATAAGCTCGGCTTTATCGGACTCAAACGCAAGAATATCGGTAACCTTCGGCTCGCCCTTTGTTATTGTACCCGTTTTGTCGAGTGCTACAATCTTAATTTTGCCCGACTGTTCGAGAGATTCGGCGGTTTTGAACAGAATTCCGTTCTTCGCTCCTACTCCGCTTCCCACCATAATTGCAACAGGAGTTGCAAGACCGAGCGCACACGGACAGCTTATTACAAGCACGGAAATTGCCCTTGCAAGTGCAAAGCCCACACCTTCTCCTGCTAAAAGCCAGACAGCGGCTGTGATTATAGCAATCGCAATAACAACTGGTACAAAAACACCCGAAACCTTATCAGCCGCCTTTGCTATCGGTGCTTTTGTTGCTGAGGCGTCGCTTACCATTTTTATAATCTGCGACAGCGTTGTGTCCTCGCCCACTCGTGAGGCTTCGCATTTTATGAATCCCGACTGATTGATAGTCGCCGCTGAAACAACGTCGTCCTTGCTTTTATCAACAGGTATACTCTCACCCGTCAGAGCCGATTCATTCACGGCGCTGCTGCCCT
>JBJFHX010000116.1:0-12560 GCA_051893995.1 Ruminococcus sp. | reverse complement strand
TCACGAGCCGATTATCTCAAGAGAGATGTTTGAAGCAACGCAAAGAGAGCTTGAATGCAGGAAAAATCTTCACGGAGCAAAAAACGGCTTTGCAAACCGATACGCTCTGTCAGGAAAAATAATCTGCGCCGAGTGCAGTTCAACCTTTATCCACCGCAAAAAGACTTCATCCAACGGAAATCAGAATGAAAGCTGGGTATGTATTCAGAATCAGAAATACGGCAAGGAACGAACAAACAAAAACAATGAAAAGGTCGGCTGTTCAAATGTTTCAATAAATGAAAAGGACATTCGTTCAATCCTGCAACACATTTTTTCAGATATTATGAATGATAGAAATAAAATTTTAGAAAGCGTACTGTCAATCGTGTCAGACGTTCTGAAATCCGATAAAGAGAAAGACAACATAACTTATTTTGAAAACGAGCTTGAAAAGATAGAAAACAAAAAACAAAAGCTACTTGATATGTGCCTGTCGGGTGATATTGAAACCTCGGATTACCGCAAAGCCTGCGAAAGACTTAAATCCGAATTTGATACAATATCCGAAAAACTGCAAAAAGAAAAAGCCCACAGCAGTATGCTTGAGGACAAGGAAAAAATATTAAGTGAAATTAAAGACTATATAAATTCGATTATCGCAGGCGAAGAGTGGAGCGATACATTTTACCGCAACATAGTGGATAAAATCGTTGTCGGTAAAAATCGTGAGCTTGACATTCACCTTAAATTCATTCCCGACAAGTGGAATGCAAAAATTCTATGTGGTAAGGCTGAAATTGACAGCTATAATGAAAAATTTTCCAACCAAGGCACATCAATACCTATATCGGTCAGTGTACCTTTAAGCTCCGGCAGGGGCATAGTAAATCTCTGACTTAAATATCTCAGCGAGGCTCCAAGCTCTCCGTCGGGACCGCCATATTGCAAAAGGTGATAGTTTAAGTGTAAAAATAAATCTGAATGCTTGTATTCTCACGGTCAAAGACGATTTTATCTACAAAACTACGGAGCAGGTCGTTCTTTTCTTCTTCGCTTAATTTGTCACTGCGGAGCTGAACGGGAACGTTCTTGTATTTCTCCATTAGTTTCTTCCGCAGTTCTTTTTCGCTGTTCTGAGGTTTGATGCATTTCTTTTTGAGCATTTCAATCTGCGAGTCTATAGTTTGCTTGCTCTCCTTATATTCTTCAAGGGTATAAATACCGTCCTCAAAGGCTTCTTTAATTCTGCGGAGCTTTTGTTCTTCTTTGGCAATAAGGTTGTTTATGTCAATTTCGGTTTCGTCATTTGCTTTACGATTCTTGACGGTCAGACTGAACGCACCTGTCCTCAGCATATTGTCAAGAGAAGTGATTACCATTTCATTGAGTTTCTTAATAGAGATTGAATGAGATTTATTACACTTGCCGTGAATATAATTTACACATTGCAGTGATGTGCCTTTAACCGCCATTGAAAGACTTGCGCCACAGCTTGAGCATTTTACAAGTCCGTGGAGCATATATTCTTCGTTGACGGTTTTGAAATGAGTGTGGGGAAGATGTTTCTTTCTGTTAATGTCAAGAAGCTCCTGCACTCTGTAGAATGTTTCATCGTCAATGATAGGCTCGTGCTGACCGTCAACAATCATTATATCCGGGTCGTCATAATTGCGTTGAGTCCTGCGTTTTGGATTCCAACGGATTTTGCCGATGTAAACGGGATTACGCAAAATGTATTCGACGGTTCTGTTTTCCCAGAGGTTACCTCTTGTAGTTTTTATTTTCAGAGCGTTAAGGTTCTGAGCAATCTTGAGCATTGTTACGCCGTTCAGATAGTCGGCAAAAATCTTTTTGACAAACGGAGCAGTATCGGGATTGACAACATACTTTTTGTTTTCGATATTGTAGCCGAATGACGGAATGGAAACAGCTCCGCCACGCTCGACCTTTTCGGTCATACCACGCTTTACCTCGCCCGAAAGACGGATAGAGTAATATTCGTCAGACCATTCTATGATGCGCTCAATCAGCGTTCCGAAAGGTCCGTCAACCATAGGCTCGGATATGCTGATTACTTCAACACCGTTTTTGCGAAGCATAGATTTATAGAATATGCTCTCTTCCTGATTACGTGCGAAACGTGAGAACTTCCAGA
This sequence comes from Ruminococcus sp., assembly GCA_051893995.1. Classification (GTDB taxonomy): domain Bacteria; phylum Bacillota; class Clostridia; order Oscillospirales; family Acutalibacteraceae; genus Ruminococcoides. The sequence continues at coordinate 10,423 of JBJFHX010000116.1, read as the reverse complement.
GCAGGACGGCAGAAAAGGGAGAGGGCTTTTGCTTTGCCGTTGCAATCATTAAATTAAACTGCGGACGTTTGTCGGCGTGTCTGCCGGATATGCCGTCATCTCTGAAAATAAACTCTTTCGGAATGATATAGCCGTGCTGTTTAGCATACTGCTGAACAACCTTAATCTGGCTGTCGGGCGACAGCTCCGTCTGATTATCCGTACTGACTCTGATATATGCAGCGGCAGTTTTTAAATCTGTGTTCACGGTATCACTCCCTAAATTATTATTTCTTCTCCGATTTCTATTAATTGTCCTATAAGCTGCTTGTGTTGAGTTTTCCAGTGTTCTGTATCGCAGACAATTACAAGTTTATTTTTTGCTCGGCTGACTGCTGTGTTAATCACTTTTTTACCGTTGCTTTTATGATTAAGTGAATTGGTAAACCACTTGTTTGTGCTGTCAACAACGCTGAGTATTACAGTATTCCATTCTCGTCCTTGCGAACCGTGCACAGTCAGTATTTCTCTGCTTCCGTTAAATGATTTTATCAGTTCGTTTCGTTGATATTTATATGGTGTTATTATTCCTATGTTTTCATTTGAGTACTTATTAATGTAGTTGTTTATTTTTTCTATTTCGGTAGAACTGTAGCGTGGCTTTGCCGGGTCAAGCTTTGGTGCGTTTATATAATAAATAGCTGTATTGCTTTCTTCTAAACCGTGAAATAATGGTGTGTAAACATTTTCAGCAAGAACATTTGCAAGAGTTTCACCAAATCTGAATGTATAATTCAGATCGTATCTTACCATAAATTTATAATTTGGATTTTCATGATTCAAATATCTTGAAATAATCTCTGACGGTTCAATTAAACAGTCCTCAATGTACAGTGCAGATTGTGCGTACAATGCGACAAGCTGATCCTCGCCTATGAATTCATTATCGTCCATTTCACAAATAGGCGGTAACTGCATATGATCTCCGAGAAGTGTTACAGGGCAATGATAGGTTAACAGTGTAACTCCTTTTATCAAAGAACAATAGCCTGCTTCATCAAGAAATATATGGCTCGGTTTAAAATCACTGTCGGGCGGGATACGGCTTATGCAGGCATCAATAGTTGCGGCAAGCACACGGCAGGAGCTTAGTCTTGCTGATGAAGTATGGGTAAGAACTTCACTTCGTTTTACACTTAAATCTGATTTTTCTTTATTCAATAACGCTAACTGTTCGTATAATTCATCTTCTGTAATATTTTGTATTGAAACGTAACGCTCTTTACGTTTTTTGAGTGAGGACTTTCCTTTTTCAATCTCTTTATAGAATAAATCAAGCGAATATATTATATCGTCAAATTTCGTATTTCTGACTGCATTATGAATAGGATTCCAAAATTCAACTATTTTAGTTGCTTCATCAAGCAGTTTTGAAAAATTTTGCCTGCGTTCATTTTGCATTGATAATAGTTTTTCGTTATCAGTTTTTAGTCTTTGAATTTCTGAATTGTGATATTCAATTTCTTTCTTGATTTTTTCAAATTCTTCGATAGAGATATTTAGCAAAGAAGTGTAGTTATTAAGCTTATTTTTAAAGAAGAGTTTTCTTATTCCTTTGCTGAATTTGTTTACAAGCTCTGTATAGTTACTAACGCTTTTTTCTGCTTCTTTTCTTTTTTTAATAAGTGATGATATAAGGCTCTCAGAATATGCGATTTTTCCGTTGTTAATAACAATATTATCTTCATACTCTTCAAAAGAAATATTTTCTTTTTGCATTTTTGAAAATAACTGCGGTATTTCCGAATCACAAGCTTCTAATTTTTTCTCAAATTCAACAGCTTTTTTATATTCGAAAAAAAGTGAAATTTTATTTGTTATTTCTTCTATTGAGATTTCAAGAGAATTTATCCGTTGTTCTATCTTTTCTAATTGATTTTCTGCTTTGCCGAACTCACAGCAATCGGGATATTTAATCAGGAAGTCAGGCGAAGGCGTACCCATACGGAAAACTTCACGTTGATTAATTCCGCAGGCGGTCAACACAGGAAGCACACCTCGTAAGGTTTGTTCTACAGCGTTGTTAGTAGGAGCTGTAATTAATATTTTAGCATTTTCGTTTGATTGAAGATATGACAGAACGCAACGGGCAAGAACAAAACGTGTTTTACCCGTACCGGGTGCGCCCCATACGTACGATAGCGGATGAGATAATGCGCCGATAACTGCTTTTGCTTGTTCTTCAGACGGCTTGTCGGTTAATCTTTCATCTTCTTTGTATTCAACTTTATTTACGGCAAACGGAATGAAAATCTTTTCTCCGTAATATTCGTAGAATTTTTTGACATTCTTAACTAAAAATCGTAAATCTACAATCAGCTCGACTTCATCTGTTTTTGCTGACGTGAGAAATTCTCTTAAGCGTATTTCAGGTGCGATTTTTAGCCTTTTCTTTTCATTGTCATATTCAACTATTTTGTATTGCTCGTTGGAAAATATGTTTGAGTTAATTTTAATTCTTAAGTCATCAAGTATATTCAGACTCTGATTAAGATAAATATAGCAATATACGGAAGTAAAAGTGATTTTATTAACCTTGTATTTTATAAGAGCACCCTTGTTTTTTGTAAGGTAGTTATAATATAATTCCGAGCCGTAAATAGCAGCGTCTTTAAAAGTCATAAAATCATCTCTTTTGTTGACAAAATATTACAATTATTGTATTATATAAAAGAAGAGATGATGTTTGGTCACATATAATCTTCACTAAAAGCCGTCTGTTGGTCGCACAACAGGCGGCTTTACTATTTTAAATATATTATTTTACCGACACGCTTATAATCAGGCGTGTTTTTCTTTTTGTTCTATGTATTCTTCCTCAACACCAAGTAGACGGTCAACGGCTTCTTGCATTTTAGGATTTTTACGGTAAGCAATAATAACTTCATGTTCGTGTGATGTCAAAACTATATCGTTAACTACTAAAGGTTTGACTTCGCTTTTCATTTCTAAAAAAGTGTTTAAAATATCCTGCACATTATATATATCACACAGCTTTAAAAGTATTTCTGCATCTGGCTGACTTCTACCATTTTCCCAGCCGTTTACAGTTTTACCGCTTTTGCCTATTAATGCACCAACTTCATCTGCCGTCATACCGGATTCTAAACGTAATCTTTTAAGTACTTCTGCAATATACTGTTTAGACATTATAATCACCTCATTCAATAAATCTTAAATTTTACTATAAATCTATTATATTATCAGATGTTTGTTATGTCAATATAAAAATCTTAATAATTAAGAAAAATATATTAAAAAACTATTGACATTCTTAAATATTAAGAATATAATTATTTTACAATCTTAATTTTTAAGAAGAGGTGATTATATGAATGCAAAAGATTTGATTATTGATGTTTTTAATAATAAAATCTCAACTTTAGGACTAAAGCAAAAAAATATTGCTGAAAGAATTGGTGTTACAGAGGACCGTTTGTCAAGAATTTTGTCAGGAAAAAGCAATATGTTTGCTGAAGAGATGATTAAGTTATGTATTGTTCTCGACGTAGATCCGAACACTTTTCGTAAAGTCGCCTGACCGCAGCGGCAGAGAAAGGATGAGCAGTTATTAATTCCGAGAAGTTGAAAGAAGCAATAAAGACAGCCGGATATACGCAGGTTCTGATTGCAAAAGAACTTAAAATTTCAGCTAATTCTTTATCTTCCAAAATGACAGGCAAATCAGAATTCACTCTTCGGGAAGCGAAAAAAATCATTGAACTGCTTGACATTAAAGAAGATAAACAAAAGGTTGAAATATTTTTAGAGTAAAAAAACAAGCACCGACGGTCCTTTCATCGGTACTTGTTCCCAAATTTTTTTACCTGTGCAAATTGCAGTTAATGTTAAGTACAAAGGTTACTCTCGTTTTTTATACCGGTTGAGGTTCCGGAAAACTTTGCATTAACATAAACACAAGCAAAAGGACTGCCTGTTTCTTGACTTGCTGCTTCACTTAGGCGGTTTGGCTCCGCCGTAACAGCCTTAGCATCAGCATTTAACAGGAACCGGCAAGGTCAAAAGTTTGGTCAAAAAACCAACTCCTTCCTTTTGCCATTCGGCTTTTATATTATACAAAAATATTTGTATATTGTCAATAAAGGCATAAAAAAGAACATTAGCCGCCTAACCGCAGCGGCAGAGAAAGGCAGGTGAGAACGAATGGATAAACTTAAAAAACTTTTAACTAAAGCGTATCGGGATGTAAAGATAATCCGAGACCAGGCATACAAAGAATACAAAGAATGTTTTAGAAGTCCGGAAACCCTTTCTGACCCAATATATCCTGACGAGATAATTAGAAGTAGAGAATTAACTTTTGAAATTTACGATGCAAAAGTTAGCATGATTGTTGAATTAATGATGGAATCTGGCATAATATGACTATTTTATTGAATTAAGTAAAGTCGCCTAACCGCAGCGGCAGAGAAAGACAGGTGAGAAGATGCCTAAAAGGAAATTACCAAAGGAGCATTGCTATTTTGCAGAAAACCTGAAACGTTTACGTTTGAACGCAAATCTTACGCAGGCGTATGTAGCAGAACAAATAGGAGTGGAACGCACTACATATACAAAGTGGGAACTCGGCGATTCCGAACCGTCGTTCTATTGCTTATCAAAATTGATTAAGCTGTTTAATGAAGTCGGCAATGAAAAGGTTGACTATAACAAAATGTTCAGCAAACCGAATTAACGTAAGACATCATACAGCATATTATTTATGGAGGTGGTTTTGTGGCAGAGAAGAAAAAGAATATGGCATACAGCTATATTGAAGTCGGTGACGAAGTAATCAAATATGCAGAGGTTGATTTAACTACCGGTGAAACAACGTTTTTTCTGCCGCTTGATGAAATTGATGCATATGAAAAGAAAATGATGGACAATGTTGGCAGAAATATGAGCCGATACATTGAAAATCATCCCGAATCTGCACTTTGGGGAAAAACATAAAACAGAGGAGCTGAAAACAACGGAAGATAAAGAGTGGGACGTATCTGACGCGGCTTATCCGAAACGGAAGCGTTGTAAAGGCTGCGGCCACAGACGACCGATAAGCGCAAACAATAAAGATAAACGTCTGGTTTGTCACTATCTGCTCGACACCGGCAAGGTCAGAGGTTGCCATCCTGAGGAGTGCAACCACTATACAACGAAAAAATGTCATGAGCTGGGCAAGTGGCAGACGTTAGAGGAGTTACAAAATGAGATACAGTCAGTATGAGAATTACGATGTTGAGTGCAGACTCATAGGTTCGGAACAGTATTGTAAAAAATACAGCGGTTCACCGTGTTGCTTTTTCTGCAAAGAAAAACAGACGTGCAGACAAGCCTGCAAGAATGAGCCGATTGCGTGTGACAAGGCTGTATGCAAGGATAAAAAATAGGAGGAACAGATGATTGCACTTGTAATAGCGGTAATTATTATCGCTTGTATGATTGCCTACATAGTCGGCAGACATGACGAACAGAGGTTTGTTATGAAACTGCTTGAGAATATTCAGACTAAATTGGAGGAAATTGAAAATGCAGAAGAAAATTGTGATTAACTTTAAAACCGGAAGGGTTAAGACCTACGGAAAAATTGAACAGCACCATATTGAGCTTGCAAGAGCAAAGCTCTTTTCGGGAGAAATTGAGCCTTGCAGAAAGGACAGAATTGTCCGCAAGGTAAAGAAACTGTTCAGATGTATCAGATACGCACTGAAAAAGAGTGAGCCGTCAAGACACGTTACCGTGTGCAGACCTATTCTGATTGAGGGCGTTGTAAGCAAAAATTTCAATAAATAGAAAAAGACCGCTGAGGAAATTTCCTACAGCGGCCAAAGCTTTTGACAAGGTTATTATAACATACTACATAACAGAAGTAAAGAGGTACAAAAATGGAAAATAAGATTGTGAACATTGGGATTGACAGACTCCTTCCGCATCCGCAGAACCCGAGAAAGAATTTGGGTGATTTGTCAGAGCTTGCGGAAAGCATTAAGAAGAACGGTATTCTTCAGAACCTGACTGTTGTTAAGGCTGATGAAGATAAGTACACCGTAATTATCGGGCACAGAAGATGTGCAGCGGCAAAGCTTGCCGGGTTTACGGAACTGCCGTGCGTAGTTGCCGAAATGGACGAAGCAAAGCAGATTGAAACAATGCTTTGTGAGAATGTACAGCGTTCAGAGCTTACATACGTTGAGCAGGCAGAGGGGTTTCAGCTTTTGCTTGATATGGGTTTCAGCGTGCCTGATGTCGCAGAAAAAACAGGCTTTTCAGAGAGCACAGTCAGAAGAAGAACAAGCCTTATTTCAATGGGACTTGACAGGGACAAGCTTGTGAAGTCGCAGAGCAGGAATATTTCACTTGACGATTATGCCAAGCTTTCGAATATTGAGGACGTAAAGGAGCGTAACGAACTGCTTGACATGCTGGGAACAAACAATTTCAACAACAAATATGCGGAAGCTATTGACCGTCAGAAGAAGAAAAAGATACTTGATGAGATTGAGGACGTTTTAAAGCAGTTTGCCGAAAGGCTGGATGAAGCGCCGAAGCTTTATACCATAGATTCTGAATTTTATTATGTTAGAAGCATTTACAGTAAATCTGAAATTAGAGATAATTTTTCAGATAATGAACGTTATTTTTATCATAGGAATAATTACAGCGTTGCTCTTTATAAAAAGAAAAGCAAAGAGGAACGTACAGCCGAAGAAGAAAAAAGGCTTAAATCAGAAGAAAGGCATGCGAAATTTGAAGAATTTCGCATTAAAGCAAAAGAGATTGCTAAAAGAATGTATGATTTGCGTGTTGACTTTCTGAAAAACTACGTTGGAAAGAACTCTGATGTGGAGATTATGACAAAGGCAATTGTTGAGGACGCTGTTGTAGAAAACAACGACTATTGGGTTGATTTTGACTACTTTGACCTGATGACGGCTATCGGAATTGTTATTGACGAATATTATGAGTGCCTGAATTTTGAGAATATCTGGGAAAGATTTCCGAGGAGAGTTTTGCTTGCATATACTATGGCTGTTATTGGCGACAATGATACGTTGAGTCATATTGACGTATACAGCTCAGAAAAGCCTTATAATCCGTCAGTAAAGCTTAACAGAATATACAGTCTGCTCTGCAAGCTTGGATATGAAATGAGCGACGAAGAAAAACAACTGCGTGACGGAACGCACAGCATTTATACGGTGAACAAGGATGAAGAAACAGAAGACGATTAAAGCACTTGACGATATTTCTATGTCTTACATACACGGTGAGATTGAGCCGGCAGTGATATGGAGTTTAAGCCCTGTAGATCAGATTACGGTGCTTTCGTTTATTAATATATACTCAAGCTGTTTGCAGGGCTTTATGAGCAGAGAGTCGTGCAAGGCGGCAAAGCTCAGAATTATGTCACGGCACGAATTACTGTCAAGCCGAATAAGCTGGTCCGAAACTATATACTTAAAGTTTATCAGAATCGTTAAGGAAGCAGGAACAAAAACCTGCGATATGGTAAAGGCGATAAAGGCAAATGAACCTTTGAAGGCTTTGCAGTATGCAGTTGAAGCACTTGACATTTATCAGGGCGGAAATATTTATCTGCAAATGTTTTTTGCGGCTTGCAACGATTCGGAATTTAAAAGCAAAGTTCTGAACGAGGGCAAGGAGTATGTTGAGAAGTTAGGCGAAAGGTACGACAGCGAAATACCGTATGCGAAAATGATTGAGCGGTTTTACTCCGCCGCCGATGAGGACGGTATGAGCGAAGTGTTCAAATTCCTTGACTCGGACAAATATGTTCCGCTTGCCGACGATATACAGTACATTGAAAAAATTGATGACGAAAAGGTCAGAAACAAAATGCTTAAAAGAATATGCGAGCTGTACGGAGTAAAGGCAGCTTAAAACGATATGTGACAAATTATAGGAGGACATAATGCGAAAAATTGAATTAAAGAAAAGACTTTCTGAGCTTGAACAGGCTAATCTTGATAAAACTTCAGAGATAGCAATACTCAGAAAAGAGAAAAGATACCTACAGAACAAAAACAATGATTTGAAAAATCAGGTTATGAAGCTGTCACTTCTGAAGAATGACAAGAGGTGTGAAGGACTTGAAGCGGAAAACAAAAGACTGTTTGAAGCTTTTGAAATAATAAAAGAAAAAAACGAAAAGTTGTTTAATGAAATTAACGATTTGATTGATGAAATAGAAAAGCTTGAAAATAAAATACTCAATCTAAAGACGGACAAAGAGGGACTTATTGAGTACGCAAAGAAATTAAGGTATATGCACAGCTGTGCCGAGGACGAAATAAAACGGCTTAACGAGATTTGCAATATGCTTAATAACAACATTGAAGCGCAGAACGTGACAGCGGCACAGAATGATATTGAATTCTATAAGCTCGTTGAACAGAATGCATTTCTTGCCGGTGAGGTCAAGGCATATCAGGCGGCAATGCCGAAAGCAGAAAAAGTAATAAGCGAAGAATAATCAGGTTTGAAGCCCCACACAATTTCAAATAATCTTATTCATCTAACTTCTTTCAATTTAAATTTTATCGGGGCTTGAACACATACAATGCACCTGCATCATAATGGTGCAGGTGCAAACATTTAGGAGAAATAACAGTGGCTGAAAAAGAATACATAGAACGTGAAGAGGCACTTAACGCAATAAAAAATGAAATTGATAATTATCAACCTAATCCTGACCCATACTCAATAACACCATACGAGTTTGTCCGCAGAGGCTTGAATATAGCGTACTCAATAATTAAAAATCAACCCACCGCCGACGTGCAGGAGGTTGTATATTGCAAGGATTGCGGAAGCTACAACAAGCGTTACGGCGAATGTACTCGTTTTGGAGCACATTTAGGTGAAAAAGGATTTTGTTCGGAAGGTAAAAAGGCAGATAAGGAGTGATAGAGATGATTATTTGCTACTATACCGAAAATGGAAAAATCACTAATTGTCACGACGGAGGCGGTAAAACCTACGAGAAATTGAAGGAGCGTGAAAACAATGGAAATTAAATGTGTAATTCAATTAGAACACAATGGCGATTTTGACGAAACATTATTAGCTGACGATTTAGCTGATTTTTTTGAAGAAAACGAACAAACTTATTATGATAAAGTAGAAATCAAGGTGACTTCAAGAGGTTTTCGTGTGTTTAGGGAGATTAACAATGGCTGAAAAAGAATATAACTATACTTTTAATTTTCGAAGCAAAAACTGTAAATATACTTTAAGGAGTGAGCAGGAATGACACCACAGGAAGCAATAGAACGATTACGAAAAATCCCGGTGCGACCGAAACCTGATAATGCTTTAGATATGCAGGCAATTATAATGGCTGTAAAAGCAGTTGAAAAGCAGATACCTAAAAAGACGAAAGGCATAACAGACCCGATGTTCGGAGATACAACTATAGTTTGTTCGAGTTGCGGCAACGCTAATTTGGCTAATCCTTTCGATATAAGCAGAGTATATGATTATTGTCCAAATTGCGGACAGGCTCTTGATTGGTCGGAGAATTAAATATGGCTCAATGCAAAAATTGTAAACATTATAAGCGAGTTCAAGCTACGAAAAGTGCTCAAGCGGATTGGTGTAAACGATTTAATATGCTTGTAAGTAAAAACATGTGTTGCTTGAAATTTGAGCAAAGACGACATTTTGAAGTTACGAGAGGTAAAGAAAATTAATTTCTACGTAATTATAATTCATATTCAGAAAAATAAAAAGCGGCTGAAATGCCGCTTGCGTTTCCTGCTTAAACAATTACTTAAGTACGCAGGAAGGAAAAATGATGTTAAAATAAAAGGTTATATATATGTATACATATAAAAGGATAGTAAAATGTCCTAACTCAATTGAAATTGAATATTATCACACAATCCGAAAGCCGGGCAAATATTACGGCGGAAGAGGTCTGAACAGAAATCTCACAAAGGAGAAACAGAGAAAAGCCAATGAAATGAGAACTACAAGAAAGTGGGAGCGCATTATTGACTGTAACTTTGACAGCTCCGGGTGGTTCTGCCGTTTCTCTGCTCCGTTCGGAGTGTTTGACTCGGAAGAGAAATTTATGAGAGAAGTCAGAAACTTCTTTGACCGAATCAAAAGAAGATGCAGAAAAAAGAATATCGAGTTTAAGTATATCGGATTCAGAGAATGCGGAAAGCTCGGTAAGAACTGGCATATGCACATAATACTGTCCGATGAAGTTATGCAGATAGCAAAAGAGTGCTGGCGTTACAAGGACGGCGGTATAAATCTTACTCCGCTTTACAGCAAAGGGAATTATGAGAAGCTTGCGGACTATATCCACAAGGACGTTTGCGGAGAAAAGCGAATGATGGCAAGCCGTAACCTT
>JBJFHX010000115.1:0-41724 GCA_051893995.1 Ruminococcus sp. | reverse complement strand
TCGGTAGTCGACGCACTGAACTTTACCGTTTCAAATGTTGAAAAAAGTAATGCAAAAACAAGAATTAACGAAAAAAGTTTTTTTGTTTTTTTCATTCTCTGAAACCTCCTTTTGCGACAAAAATATGATGTTGAAAATCAATTTGTCCTTTTCGTTGTCTATTCTTTCATTGAATTAGTTTAATTATATAACTTTTTTGTAACAAAATCAATAATAATTATTAATTTTATTATCTTTAACTGGTATTATAATACATTTTATGGGTCATTTCAATATGAGTTGCGCAAAACGACATTAAAACGGTATAATACGGTATAAAACGACATATAACGACACACAATCCGAGTCCACAACTCGCAATTCGTATAGAAAGATTAAAAAAATTTCGAAATAAGTTCAGTATTTTCAGTATAATAACATTCCAAGTGCAACAAAATAAGTGTATTTTTAAAAAATCAGCCGGAATTTAATAACTCCGACTGATTTGTGATTTTTTATGTACAAATTTCTGAATTTGTTAATTTCTGTTTTTTAGTTCTTCCCATTTTTCAGCCTTGAATCCAAGCAGAACTTTCTCGCCGACAACAAGCACAGGGCGCTTTACAAGCATACCGTTGCTTGCTAAAAGCTCGTACTTTTCTTCGTCGCTCATAGCCGGCAGTTTTTCTTTGAGATTCATCGACTTATAAAGCAAACCGCTTGTGTTGAAAAACTTTTTCAGCTCAAGACCGCTCTTTTGGTGCCATTCTTTAATTTCATCGGCTGTCGGATTGTCTTCTACAATGTGTCTGTCAGTGTACGAAAAACCGTTGTCGTCAAGCCATTTTTTTGCCTTTTTGCAGGTTGTGCATTTTGGATATTCTACAAATAACATAAATCTTCCTCCTTTTTGTTTTATTTAATTATAAGAAAACTATACAAGAAAATCAATATTTTTTGAAAAAATATATTGATTTGTTGACATAAACCTACCAAAATAGTATAATTTACATATAAATAAGACAATATTTTAAGGGGTGGTGGTTATGAAACGTTTTTCAAAAAGATTTATTTCAATAATTCTGGCTGTTTTTCTCTGCTTTGGTATGCTGCCTGTTGCGGCGGAAGAAACTACGTCTGAAACAGAGAATTCAGACTCTTTTGTCTATCTTTCCGATATTGCATATCAGAGCGCAAGCATAGGCTGGGGGGTTCTTCATCTTGACGGCAATATGAGTGACTCTCAGATTTCGCTTTATGTTGACGGAAACAGAATTTATTTTGACAAAGGTATAACTGCTCATGCAACGTCAACCTTGGTTTATGATATTTCCGACTATGAGCAGTACAATTATTTTACCTCATATATCGGCGTTGACGCTTCGCAGGGAACAAAAGGAAACGTAATTTTCCATATCTATACATCGTTTGACGGCACTGAGTGGACAGAAGCATACGTCAGCGGCGAGCTTACGGCAGGCAGCGAGTCGGAATTTGTGTCAATAGATATTTCAAATGCAAATTATTTAAAGCTTTACATTGACCAGAACGGCGGTAACGGAAACGACCATTCAACTTTTGCTGACGCAAAGCTTTCGGTGAATGCAAACGGACAGGAAGTCGTATGTGACGGACTTAGAACTGTTGAAGAATATGATTCTATGCTTGACGAGTACAGAAACGGAAGTACCGACTATTCATCACTTCTTGAGAATACTGAGTTTGAGCATATGCTTTTACAGCGCACATTCATAAAAAATGCAGGCTACAAAACGCTCAGCCTGCTCTGCGAGCGTGACGAAATGTATTCGCAGATTATCAGTTGGCTGTTAAATGATTACGAGGCTCTTTCGCTTTATATAATCGGCGGTGAGCCTGCCGGCTCTTATCAGAAATCCCTGGAGGTGCTTTACGCACTCTATACAGCTCACGGTGACGATATAAGCGACAGTCAGTACGGAAGTCTTTACGAGAAGATGATGATAGCCTTGTCGCTGACTCACTCCGAAACGGTCAGTGCCTGGTATGATTCAACGCAGATTTCCGACCCTGTTTACCGCTATGAAATTTATAAGGAATTACACAGTGACGGACTTTTGTGGAATGATATTTTTGAAAATCTGACTGTTGAAGAAATGCGCTGGGTGCTTCATTCACAGATCAGAGATGATGAAATAAAGTCGCTCAACACATACGTGCGTGAGAATAATTCTTTAACAGAATTTACATATGAAAACTGGTGCAAAATCAACGGCTATAATTACATAACCTATACTTTTGATTATAACTATCCCGAGCATGCGAGTATTTTTGACGTTTTTGAACAGGGTGCAGTATGCGGAGGTATTTCAAAATCGAGCGTAAATATCCGTCAGGTATTCGGAGTACCTGCTGCGGCAGTCGGTCAGCCCGGACATTGTGCTTGGCTTGACTACAGATTTACCGATAACAATTCCGTTTGCTATCTCGGCAACGATGTTTTCGGCTGGACTCAGTCATATCGTGGTGAAGAGGATACTATGCCTTGCGGATGGGGTCATAGTTACTGGACAACAACAGACTTTACAGTATGCTATGTTATGCTTTCTCAGGACGCTCTGAACGACTTTGAAAACTATAGGATTGCAGAGGAGCTTGTGGCATTGTCTGACGTTTTCCCGAGTGAAGCAGAAGCAATAAGCAGAGCTGCTCTCGGTGTTCAGAGCTTTAACCTTGACGCATACTATAATCTGATAATCGCAACAATCGGCTGTTCGCAGGAAGAAAGCCTTGAGCTTTTGCAGGAAATACAAAGCAATATGTACGGATATCCTCTGCCGATGTGGGATTTAATCAATCTGCTCAAATCATCTCACAGCCTTAATTCCGATGAAGCTGTTGCAGAATTTATGATAACCTCATACGAAACACTTAATAATTCGGCTTCAATTACTTCGGAAAATTCAACTCAGCCCGATGTATGCAAAATAATGGCAAACAACCTGCTTTCGAACAACTCATTTGCAATTGCCGAGTTTTCTCTCAGCGGAGAAAATGCAAATATTTTAACGCTTACGTCAGATTTCAGCGAAAACGCTGTTATGGAATACAGCCTTGACGGAGGGGAATCGTGGCTCAGTGCAGGCGGTACCTCTGTTACACTGAGCGATGAACAGATTTCAGCTCTCAATACTGATAAAGATATTTTAGTCCGTCTTGAGGGTATGGAGAGGTATTATACAATTGATGTTTCCAAAGCAGCTTCACCGTCAAATCTTTACAACAACGACCTTGAAAATAAGGTTATTAATGCAACTGATGAAATGGAATGGAGCTTTGACAATACTGACTGGACTTCTTTTGCCGACTCTGCTCCTGATTTAACAGGTGACAAAACAGTTTACGTTCGTCTGTCTACTAACGGTACAGTTTTTGCAAGCGACAGCGTTGAGCTTAGCTATACGGCTGATGAAATCAATCTTGCGAAATCATATATTTCACTTGACAAGGTTTCGGTTGTAAGCTGTTCAACAGAGGCTTCAAATCACGGCGAGTATGCTTACAAGGCAATTGACGGAGATATCAACACCTATTGGCATACAAACTGGACGTCAAATTCTGACTTGGACAGATATATTATTTTTGAGCTTGATAACTGCAAATACCTTTCTGCAATTGACTATGTGCCACGACAGGACAGCGGCATAAACGGAATTTTCACAGCCTGCGAAGTCTACACAAGTCTTAACGGAGAAACTTGGACATTGTCGGTAAGCGCAGACAGCTGGGCAGTTGACAAAACGACAAAGACGATAGAGTTTACCGAGCCTGTCTATGCAAAATATGTAAAGGTAGTCGGAACTCAGGCATACGCAAACTTTGGCTCAGCCGCTATGATTAACTTCTATGAGGATTTGACAAAGAAAATCGGCGACGTCAATTCCGACGGAAAAATTGACATAAATGACGCTACTAAAATTCAGATGTTCTGCTCGGATATAAAAACACTGACTGAAGAAGAAAAGCTTTTGGGTGATGTCAACGGTGACGGCGTAATTTCTGTTAAAGACGCAACCGAAATTCAGATGTACTGTGTACTATTAGTTGATAAGTTTTCGGTTTTCGAATCCTAATAAAGTCCGAATCTTTTCAGGTTTCAGGAAAGATTCGGACGTTTTTATTGCAACAATTGACTTATTATTGTATATTATTAGTATCTTTTGTTTTATCGGGAAGTGACATTATGAAATTTATCCACCTCTCCGACCTCCACATAGGCAAGCGAGTAAACGAGTTTTCAATGTATGAGGATCAGGAGTATATTCTGGCAGAAATAATCAGGATAATTGACAGCGAAAAGCCTGACGCAGTTCTTATTGCAGGAGATGTTTACGACAAGTCGATTCCGCCGTCGGAAGCGGTGACATTGTTTGACAGATTTCTCTGCCTTTTGTCGGAACGGAATCTGCATGTATTTGTCATAAGCGGAAACCACGATTCACCCGAACGACTGTCTTTTGGCTCACGATTAATTGACAAAAGCGGAGTGCACATTTCACCTGTATATAACGGTCATATCGAGCCGTTTAAAATGGATGACGAGTACGGCGAAGTTAATATTTATATGCTTCCGTTTATAAAGCCTGCAACCGTAAGAAGATTTTTTGACGACAGAGAAATCGCAAGCTATACCGACGCAATAAACGCTGCAATTTCAGAAATGAACGTAAACAGCGAAAGCAGAAATGTTCTTATAACGCACCAGTTTGTGACAGGTGCAAACCGCACCGAGTCGGAGGAAATCTCGGTCGGCGGTACGGATAATGTTGACGTTTCGGTGTTTGACGATTTTGACTACGTTGCCCTCGGACATCTTCACAGACCGCAAAACTGCCTTTCAGACAGAGTGCGCTATTGCGGAACTCCGCTTAAGTACTCCTTTTCCGAAGCAAACGATAAAAAGTCGGTCACTATAGTTGAGCTTAAAGAAAAGGGCAGTCTTGAAGTGCGCACAGCAGACCTCGTGCCAAAGCACGAAATGCGTGAAATCAAGGGCAAATATGAAGAATTAACAGCGAAGAGCTTTTATGAGAATACCACCTATCAGACTGACTATATGCACATAACGCTCACGGATGAAGAGGACATTCCCGACGGAGTCGGCAAGCTTCGCACGATTTATCACAACCTTATGAAGCTTGACTACGATAACAAACGCACACGCTCAAATTCTCAGATAACAGGTGCAAAAAATGTTGAGGAAAAATCACCGCTTGAGCTGTTTGAGGATTTTTATGAGCTGCGGAACAATCAGCCGATGAGCGATGAACAGAGAGAATACATAAGCTCGCTGATTGAAAGCATATGGGAGGAAGAAATATGAGACCGATAAAATTAACAATGTCTGCTTTCGGACCGTATGCGGGAGAAACGGTAGTTGATTTTGATAAGCTCGGAGAAAACGGAATTTATCTTATTTCAGGCGATACGGGAGCAGGCAAGACTACTATTTTTGACGGAATTGTCTATGCTTTGTACGGGGAGGCAAGCGGTGAAAAACGTGAGGTGTCAATGCTGCGTTCAAAGTATGCTCAGCCCGAAACTCCGACCTTTGCAGAGCTTGTTTTCAAGTATGCCGATAAGCTGTATACCGTCAGAAGAAATCCTGCCTATATGAGGAAAAAGCTGAAAGGAGAAGGATATACTGCGCAGTCGGCAGACTGTTCTTTTACTTATCCCGACGGCAGAGTTATTACCAAAAAGACGGAAGTTGATAATGCTGTAAAAGATACTATCGGCATTTCAAAAGACCAGTTTTTGCAGATTGCGATGATAGCGCAGGGTGATTTTCTGAAAACGCTCACAGCCTCGACTGATAAAAGAAAGGAAATCTTGCGTTTAATATTTAAAACCGGACGATTTTTCACTTTACAAGCCAGACTGAAAACCGAAGCGGGCGAAGCTAAAAAGAGGGTAGAAATAGCAAGAGAAGGTATTCAGCAGTACATAGAAGGCATACGTTGCTCGGACAAAAACCCCCTTGCCTTGAACGTTGAAAGGGCAAAGAATAAAGAATTACCGCTTGTTGACGTGATAGTTACGCTTGAAAAGCTTGTTAAAGAGGATGAAATTTCCGATAAAGAATTAAGCGGAGAAATTGCAGAAATTGAAAAACAGCTTGCTCAGGTGAATTCGCTCCTCGGAAAGCTTGAAGAATACAACAAGGCAAATACTGAGCTTTTAAGTGTCAGCAAGGCAATAAATTCAAAATCGGACGAGCTTGTAAAGGCAAAAGAAATCCTTGACTCTGAAAAAGAAAAGTTCAAGGAAACCGAAATGCTTAACAAAGAATCGGCTGAAATCAGGGCTGAGCTGCCACGCTACAGCGAGCTTGAAGCGCAGAGCAAAAAAATTGAATCAACACAAAAGCTACTCAAAAACGATGAAAAAAGTCTTAGTGATAAAAATAAACTTCTTGACGTAAAAAGGGAAACACTTGAAAAGCTGAAAGCTGAAAAATCAACGCTTGAAAAAGCAGGCGAGAACAGGGAAAAGCTGATAAGCGAGAAAAATACGGCAGAGGAAAAAAAGAAAAATCTTGAAGCATTAAGAAAAACACTTAATGAATATACTTCAATGCTTTCAGACCTTGAAGAAAAGCAGATAATTTTTATAGAAGCGAGAAATTATGCACAACAGGCGTTGGATGCTTATAACAGTAAAAATCAAGCTTTTCTCAACGAACAGGCAGGAATACTTGCCCTTCAGCTTAAAGAAAATTCACCCTGTCCTGTATGCGGCTCAACAGTTCATCCGAGTATTGCACAGAAGTCTGAAACCGCACCAACCGAAGAGGAACTTAAAAAAGCAAAGCAAAACAGCGACAAAGCACAGTCCGAAGCGGCAAACGCAAGCAACGTGTGCGCTGTCATCAAGGGCAAAGCAGAAACAGCAAAATCAAATATTGAAAATCAACTTGAAAAGTTAATCGGTGACTCTGATATTAATTCTTCAAAAGAAAAAATATTCAGTCTGATAAAAGAAGAATCCGAGCTTATCGCAAAGCTGAATTCAGAAATAGCGGCTGAGGAGAAAAAAATCAAGAGAAAATCAGAGCTTGAAACAATAATTCCGAAAACCGAGAGTGAAACGGAAAAGCTCAAAAATGATATTTCAAGCATTGAAACAAACATCGCCTCCTACAAGGCTTCCCTTGCGGAAATTGCAGAACAGCTTAATTTACTTAAAAGCAGTCTTTGTTTTACCGACAAAAATGCGGCTGAGAAGAAGATTTCTGAGCTTGAGAGCAAAGCGGAAATTCTTAAGAAGTCCTTTGATAACGCACAAAACGTTTACAATGCCTGCGAAAAGGATATTATTGCATTAAAGGCAAGACAGGAACAGCTTAAAAAACAGCTTGACAGCAGTGAGAAAATCAACGCCGACGAGGTAACTGAAAAGAAGAATACTCTGAACTCACAAAAGCAAGCCAAAACCGAGATGAAAACGGAGGTTCTTGCACGTCTTATGTCAAATCGTTCTGCACTTGAGAACATAAAGAAAAAGACTGACGAAATCAACTTGCTTGAAAAAAGAGAGTCGATAATCTGCTCGCTTAATGACACTGCGAACGGACATATTAACGGAAAAGAAAGGATTATGCTTGAAACCTATATCCAGATGACCTATTTCGACAGAATAATCGAAAGGGCAAACACCCGTTTTATGATTATGTCGGGCGGTCAGTATGAGCTTAAGCGCAGTCAGACAGCGGAAAATCTTAAGTCGAGTGAGGGACTCAGCTTAGACGTAATCGACCACTATAACGGCACGCAAAGGAGTGTAAAAACGCTTTCGGGCGGTGAATCCTTTAAGGCTTCGCTGTCGCTTGCACTCGGACTTTCTGACGAAATTCAGGCTTCGGCAGGCGGTGTAAGGCTTGATACGATGTTTGTTGACGAGGGTTTCGGTTCGCTCGACGATGAATCTCTGAATCAGGCTATGAATGCGCTGAAAGGTCTTACCGAGGGCAACCGCCTTGTTGGAATAATCTCCCATGTAAACGAGCTTAAGGAGAGAATCGACAAGCAGATAATCGTCACCAAAGACAAGCTCGGCGGAAGCAGGATAAAAATAGTGACATAATAAATCACAAAAGCCACGGATTTTCCGTGGCTTAATTTTTAAGTATCAGAGTGGTTTTTTATAAACATATTTAAAGATTTTTCGTATATGTCATTACGGATTATTTTAGTCATATGTGCAGACGGGTGAATTGCAAAAATAATGCTGATTGAATTTCCATAATTGTCAATACCAAATAAGTTCCTGATTTGTTCTTCATTGAACGCAATGGGCTTTGAAACAGGTTTTTCTTTAACATTTATAGCGTTTATTTCTTTTTTTATTTCATCATAAAAATCATTGCCGAAATCTCTTTTGATATGATTATTATATCCTTTCCCACATAAAAAGATAAGGTGAGTTGGACGCAGAATATTTAATTCGTGAATATAAATATTTGCAGTCAGTCCGGTAAATTCAAAGCCGGAGTAAACAGTTTTGTCAACCTGATTGATAATATCAGATATTTTTTTATTCTTACCTCTGCATATACGGTTATTAAAACAAGGAGTATATCGACCCATAAAAGATGTTTTATTTAAGTTATTGTTGATTACAGAGAGGAATTTTTCATAAGTTGGAATATCTCCGTTTTGTATATTGCTTATCAGCTTTCTTGTTTTTAAATAAAATCTATTATAGCTGTCCTTTTTCTTTGTTTCTTCGGGATGAACAATTGCATAGTCATATTTGTAATATGTATCTTGCTGATATGTTTTATCAAATACTTCTATTCTTCCTTCGTCAGTATGCGCTTCTTTTCCGTAGCACATAATTCTGGTGCTGCTGCTGATATATGAATCAAAACAGGTCATTAAATGCATACCGTTAAATTGATTTTTTTTACCGATTTCAGCTAAACCGTTTTTGTTCATATGCTCAAACCATTTTTTATACAATTTCATCAGCTGAACATTTTTATCTTGTGTTTCATTCAATTTTGTGTTTTCATTGTAAATACCTGTATTTTCAATTATTCTCATTATTTTTACTCCTCATAATTTCTCTTTGCAAAGTCAATATCCTCTTTTATTTCGTCAACAAGGCTATGCGGTGAAACAATCTTTATGTACCTTGAATACTTAAGCGCCCACATTTTCATTGCGGTTGGGTTAACCTTAACCGTCACCGTAACCTCATCGTCCGTCGGATTAGAAAATATTACGTCCTTGCCGAACCAGTCGATGACGTCGTTTAAAATTTCCCTTTTTGCAATAAAAACAACTGAAACGCTTTCTCCTGCAAACATATACAAATGCTCGGCAAGGTGCTTTGGCAAATCAAGTCCGTTTTCAAGTCCTCTTACACTTCTTTTGGGCTTTACGGGCGTGTCAAGCAGCTTTATATTTGTAATCCTGTCAAGCCTGTAGTGTGAAACATCGTCGTACTTGTCGTAGTTGCATACAAGATAATACCTGCCGTTTGTCGCAACAATCTGATATGGATTGATAATATATTTACGTACCTCACCCTCGCTGTTTTTGCGTGGGTGAAGCTTTTTGTCAATGTCATAGTAGTTATATGTAAACGAAACCTGTACTCCTTTGCTGATAGCCGCATCAAGCGTTTCAATCGTCAGAAACAGCTCGCTGTTGGTCGGCAGATTTTCAGGCAGATTGCGAATGTGCTTTACCCTTGACCTGAAATAAATATTTGAAAGTCCCTCAAGCTTTTCAACAAGCTGTTCGCACTGCGAGTAGGGAATATGACTTGAAAACAGTACACTGTCGATAAGCAATCTTAATTCTCCGTCCGAAAAATCACGGTTGAGGTAAAAATCAGAAAGAATATAGCTTTCTTCTTCCAGCCCGTGTTTGTCCTTGTACATTCTCAGCGTTTCGCTGTATTCAATGTTATATCCGACCTCAATCAGATTCATCAGACATCGCTTAACGGTCTTTCGGTCTGCTTTCATATCGTATTCGTTGTCAAGAATATCAACAATATCCTTCTGGCTTAGCCTGTGATTTTCGTCGGTGTATTTTTTGACAATATCAAGAACATTCATTATCAACAGCTTCTTAGGCTGCATAGCGCACATAGATAGTCACCTCGGAAAAATTTTACCATATTATTTGTCGGTTTTCAACAAAATTTACACAAAATCTGCAAAAAAACGCAAGCTTTTTATCTGTATTATGCAGCATACCATATTCGATGGTGTATTTTTTGGACATATGTTCTTTGCCGTAATAATTTGTATAAAAATATAAGCAATTTATAAATTTACCATAATAATTTTTACGTTGTGACTCATCAGTTTGTTGGGAATTACAGGAAATAATTTTGCCCTGAATTAATATAATAATAAAAGTTGTGTATGATATCTGTTCTCCCAAAGGGTGGACAGTGTCTGATAAATTGCTTCCGGAAAGCGAAATTTTTTAAAAAAGGTTTGACTGAATGATTACACAATTTAAAAGCGCAAAAAGATTTACAAGCATTCTGATTTGCGTCACAATGCTTATGTCCTGCTGTACGTTGTTTGCAAACAGCGTTGCAGCAGAGGAAACAAACGTTACACGAATTTCCGATTACTCAACAATGGATGAATGGAAAAATTACTTCGGGAATGATATAAAGTCTACCGAAAATGAGGGAAGTGTGTGGACAGATAAAACCGTTCTGACCGATTCGTCGGCATTAGGCAATTCGGGAATTTCTATGAACAGCAGCGACGATTTCCTTGTAGCCTTGTCTGCATTCGCCTCTAATAAAACGGTAAAGGTCATTTCAAATATGCCCACCGACACTATGCTTATTCTCGACGTATCCGGCTCAATGAACGATGACGCAGGGCATAATGACCTTGCCGAAGAAATGGTGGATGCCGCAAATGAGAGCATCGCAGATCTTCTTTCAAGCAACAAATACAGCCGAATAGGCGTTGTGCTCTATTCGGGATCAAGCTCAGGAGCGTCAACTGAAGACGCTGTACTTGTCCTGCCGCTTGACCGCTACACCACAGATTCAGACGGCAAATACCTCAGCTACACCGTAACAACAAGCGGTGGAAGAAATCCATCAACAACCGAAACGGTAGGTATTGATTCAGACGTTAAGGTTGAAAGAACAGGTGAAAAGCCGAAGTCGGTAAGTAAAGAGGTTGTGGGAGCTACCTATATTCAGAAGGGCGTCATACTCGCAATGAATCAGTTTACTGCCAAAAGCAACACAACTACGGTTGAGGATTCTGAGCTTGGCACATTACAGCGTAAGCCTGTTATGGTGCTGATGTCCGACGGAGCTCCTACTCTGGGCAGTACCGATTTTACAAAGCCGAATCAGCACAATATCGGAACGGGCAGCAGTACAAATACCGCTCTGGGCTTTGTCAGTCAGCTAAGCTCCGCATATGCCAAACAGCAGATTAAGGAAAAGTACAGCAGTGATTGTCTGTTCTACACACTCGGTCTGGGGGTAGGTAATGACAGCGTAGCTGTAAGTGTTCTCAACCCCTCAAATTCATCTAAGGAAATTAACGACCTGTGGAAGAATTACAATAAAGCCGAGGTGGGAGAAAAGATACCCGTTACGGGTGATTCAATGGGAGATTCATCTTATACCGTAACAAAAATTTCACAAACGCTTGAACAAAATTACGTTGACGGATATTTTAAAGTTGACTCTACTTCAAAGGATAAAGCAGCTGCCCTTAAAAAGGCATTTGCAGAAATTGTAGGAGCAATTCAGCTCCAGTCGCATTACTATCCGACTCTTGTAACGGATACAGAGAACAATTCGGGCTACGTCACTTTTACCGACCAAATCGGTGAATATATGGAAGTAACCGATGTCAAGGGAATTTTGCTCAATAACACACTTTATTCGGGTGCAGAGCTTGCAAAGAATTTTTCTGTCAGTGATGAATTAGCCTCTGCCGTTCAGTCACAGCTCGGACTCAGCGATATTGAAACGGCAAAATCACTTATCAGCAATGCCCATAAACACAATCAAATCAGCTACAGCAGCGATACAGAATTCAGTAACTATATAGGCTGGTATGCAAATGCTAACGGTGAGTTCCTCGGCTTCTGGTATGACGGAGCAGAGCGACCATTTGATGCTGAAACACAGCCTGCCTATATTGTAAAATCATATCTGTACAGCGGCAGTGTCGGTGAGGAACAGGGAGTAGCCTCTTCTGATATGAGATATGCAATTGTTCAGGTAAAGGAAAGCCTTGCAAGCGGTGAGCAGACAGTCAGCTTTTCCGTTCCGGCGGCATTGCTTCCTATTGTTTCATACAACGTAACTCTTGACAAAAACAATGAGATTTCCGACCTCGTAGTTTCGGGTGCCGAGGAGCCTGTACGTCTTGTGTACGGAGTCGGTCTGAAAGAGGAAATCAACGAGCAGACAATCAGAGATAAGGTTTCTGAAGATTACCTTGCAAAGAACACCAACTTTGACGGCTCGGTAAACTTCTATACGAATAAGTATGAGGCTGACAACAGCACTGGTTTTGACAAGGTAAACACAATCGCCTCTTTCACTCCGTCAAAGCAGAATGAAAAGTTCTACTGCCTTAACGACTCGCCTGTTTATTCTGACGATAAGGGTACACTGTTAAAGGGCGATATGGATTCAGGTGCAGAATATTATTTTGCCTGCACTGTTTACGAAAGCAACGACGGTACGGCACAGGCAAAAACCGTATACAAAGCCTTGTCAGAACAGGCGCTTAAATCTGCAAAGCAGAAAGACGACGGCACGTGGTATATCCCGTCGGGAACTGCAAATGTAAATCCCAACGGAAATATTGAAAAAGCCGAAAACAGAACTGACACACTGAAATACGCAAAAGCGCATTTTGTTAATTACAAGTCAGATGAATTCAATATCTGCTCCACACTCGGCAACAACGGCAAGCTTACTATGAAAGATAAGTATGTTGAGCCGACAGAGCCAACGACCGAGCCGATTTGCACAACCGAGCCGACAGAGCCAACGACCGAGCCGATTTGCACGACCGAGCCAACCGAACCGACAACAGAGCCGATTTGCACGACCGAGCCAACCGAACCGACAACCGAGCCGATTTGCACGACTGAGCCTACAGAGCCAACAACCGAGCCGATTTACACAACCGAGCCAACAGAGCCAACAACTGAGCCGATTTGTACAACCAAGCCTACAAAGCCGACCGAGCCAATTTGTACAACCAAGCCTACAAAGCCGACTGAGCCGATTTACACGATCGAGCCAACAGAGCCAACCACCGAGCCGATTTGCACGACCGAGCCAACTGAGCCGACAACAGAGCCGATTTGCACAACCGAACCGAGCAAACCGATAAATCCCTGTGTCCCGAGTACACCTGACGAGCCAAAGAATAACGGAAATTCAAACAATTCGGGAACGTCAGATAACTGCGGAAATACGGGAACTGTAAAAACCGTCGGCGCAATTCAGACGGGCGATGACAGAAATTATTATTATCTGCTAGCATCACTCATTGTCAGCGGATTAACGCTTTACGGTACGGTTAGCTATCGCAAAAGAAAAAGAGCAGAAAAATAATTATCAGCTAATTAAATTGTAATATCAATATTCCAAAAACAAAAGGATATATCCGTTTCGGATATATCCTTTTGATTAATTACTAAGCGTTGTCTGATAATTAAAGCGATGCACCGAAGTCGCTTACAACAACCTGACCTGTAAGAGCCTTTGAACTGTCAGATGCGAAAAATTCAATTATGTTTGCAACATCTTCAGCCATGCAGGGCTTGATTTTAAGATCAGCGTGCTTGTTCATTGCACCCATCATACGCATATCAAGATTTTCGGGCTTCATACTCATTGTCATAGGTGTAACAATCGTACCCGGACAAATTGCGTTACAGCGAATATACTTGTCTGCAAGCAGTAAAGCAGTGTGCTTTGTGATGCCGATAATTGCAGATTTTGTCGAAACATAAGCCGCACCGCCGCCTCCGTTTACACCTGCAACAGACGCAACGTTTACAATTGAAGCGCCCTCTTTCATATATTCAAGAGCCGCACGAATGCACTGCATTGTGCCAATCTGATTGATTGATACGATTTTCTGAATTTCAACGTCGTCAAACCTGTCAATAGGAGCAAGTCCTGTGTCAAGAACGCCTGCGTTGTTTACGAGAATGTCAATTCCGCCGAACTTGTCCACAGCGGCTTTCATAAGATTTTTGCAATCCTCGTCCTTTGAAATATCAGTGGAAACTGTGAGAACATTGCCGCCCTCAGCCTTGATTTTCTCTGCAACCTCGTCAAGCGCAGCCTGACGGCGGGCACTGATTACAACATTAGCACCGCTTTTTGCAAACAGCATAGCAGTTGCAGCACCTACACCCGAATTGCCGCCGGTGATGACAGCAGTCTTACCGCTTAAGTTATTCATATAAAAAACCTCCGTTTGTTTATTCTTATTGATTAATAATTATAACACATATTTCTGCATATTTCAAGCGTGTTGTTTGTATTATGAATAAAAATTTGTCTGTTATTTTCATTTGCTTTGTGATATAATACAAAGCAAGCTGATATATGAGGGATACGGTGGCGTATAGCGAGCTGATTGAAAATTTTGCAAAAGTGCGTGAATATGTAAACAGAGAAAGAATGTTTTAGAAAAGAATATTTTACAAAAAAGGAGAATAAATATGATAAGAGAAGTTGTCCATGACCCGATATTTCTTTCGCAAAAATCCGAAGCAGCGACAAATGCAGACCTGCCTGTAGCAAAGGATTTGATTGATACATTAAACGCAAACAGGGAAAATTGCGTCGGTATGGCCGCAAATATGATAGGTGTTAAAAAGAGAATAATTGTTTTTGATAACGGCGGACTTTTTATGACAATGCTTAATCCTGAAATTATCAGCAAATCAGGCAGTTATGAAACAGAAGAAGGCTGTTTGTCACTGCCCGGCATACGCAGTACAAAACGCTTTAAGACTATTAAAGTAAGGTATCAGGATATGTCTTTTAAAACCTGTCAGCAGACATTCACAGGTTGGACAGCACAGATTATCCAGCATGAAATTGACCATTGTAACGGTATATTGATTTAACGCACATACAGACATTTTATATTTCCAAAAGCGTAAATCAAAAATTCTGAATCATAAGTAATGTTCAGCAACTAAAAAGCACCTTCTGACATTTATATATTCGCCAGAAGGTGCTTTTGTAATTACGTTGAAAAGGTTTGGCTGAAATTGTTACATACTACAGCGTAAAAACAGAAAATTATTTTATGATTCTTGTAAACTCTTTGCATATTCAATTCCGTCATCGAGAGCTTGAATTGACTCTTCTTCGGAAAGAACATAACAGCTTTTTCTTAAGGACTCGAAAAAATATTTTAGTTCTCTTAAGAGTCCGTTTGGAGTTGTAAGTGTAAACATTGAGTTCTTATCTGCATTTTTTCCAAGAGTAAAAAATATAATTTTTGAATCCGAAATAACATTAAATGTCAGATTATTGCAGAAAAAATCAGCTCTTCTTACAAAATAGTATTTTCCTCCGTTGTTTATGAAAGTACGAATAGACGTAAGCACTTCTATTCTCTGTTCTATTGTCAAAGGTTTTGAATAGTCATTAGTTGTGTGCCCTTCATTACCTGTTTCTATGAATTCCATGAGTGATTCAATCGGAGTAAACGCAATAAATTCTTTTATTGTTTGATAACATTTTCGCAGCTCGGAAATTATTTCTTCGTGATTTCCGAATTTTTCTGAAAACATATAAGTAAGATGTTCCTTCGAAAGAAAGGGAAGAGCACAGAATGTCTCATTAAAACAGTATATTGTCTGTTTTTCCTGAGGGTCTAAACAGTTGCTGAATACATATGGCATTTGAAAAAATGCTGCAGATTCATATTTGAAAGTTTTGCATTTTGATAATTTTATTTTGAATTCATTTGTATATGTTTTAATAATATTTTTATCCGATAAGATAATTGCCTGATCAAAATTTATCGAAACTAAAATTATCT
Organism: Ruminococcus sp.; assembly: GCA_051893995.1. Classification (GTDB taxonomy): domain Bacteria; phylum Bacillota; class Clostridia; order Oscillospirales; family Acutalibacteraceae; genus Ruminococcoides. The sequence continues at coordinate 25,661 of JBJFHX010000115.1, read as the reverse complement.
TTTCACTCGTGATGAGATAATAGGGAAATAACAAAGAAAGTTCGGATTCTATATTGTGTTCGGTAAAATAGTAGTACGGACAATAACCGTTAAGAAGCAGTGGAAGTATTTTTATAAATTTCGTAAAATTCTCTACATTATCCGTTTCATTAATTGAAAAGCTGATAATGTTTTTCATATCAAGGCTATCACCGGCATTCATATATAAAGATTGGATTAACATCAGTAATTCGTTTCTTGTCAGATCTAAATTAAAGTATACAGTAGGATTATTTTTTTGTAATTCCAAAGAAATAATATTTTTTAAAACATTTATGATAAACAGTTCACCGCTTATATTTATCATATTATTTAAATCTGAAATTTCAATATATGAGTCTGATAAATTATTCCCTTTAATAAAAGAAGTTTTGCTGTAGTTCTGAAAACTTTCTTTAATAGTTTCAAAAGTTACATAATCAGATTCGAAAATATCCCTATGAAACATATCAATCAATTTGAGTCTTGCAGGTTCAGTTATATTGAGTGTGTTTAGTAATTTCATAAACACATCTTTAGTCATTTTTCTTTTGCCGTTAATCTGGTTTGTAAGAGTTGCCCTGTCATAATCGATTTCTTTAGCAATGGAATAAACTGAATATCCGGACAGCTCAATCGCATTTTTCAGGCATACACTGAATTCAGACAAATTATCACCTCAAATAAAGTTATATTTTTTTATTATACATAAAAATTGTTTTTTAGACAATATGTGGCAAAATGTTGAACAAAAATTATTCTTTTTAAATTATTTTGCCACATATTGAAAATTTAATGCAAAATATGTAAAATAAGATATGAGATTTCTATTTAAATTTGTTAAAAACACATAATTTGATTGATAATTAATTATAACATTCAAATTGTCGGTAATTAAAACTTATCACAAACTGATGTACTTTGCAATAAAAAACAGAAATTTTTTGTTATTTATTTTATTCACTTATCAAAAAGTATAGTTTGATGATATCAGGGAATAGGACAATAACATTATTGAATCAAATTGAAGCTTACAATCATACAGTGTTGGTTTGACGTGTGGCTTTTGTAAAAGCCGCTGAAGAAAACGGTTGTTTGATTCTATCAATATAAAACAGGCTATAAAATACAATTCATATAAAGTATTTGGCAGATTTAATAACTGAGATTTAGGAGGATAATATTATGGCATTTTTTGATGAGTTGGGAAAGAAAATTTCACAAACGGGACAAAGTGCAGTCAAAAAAACAAAAGATATGGCTGAGGTCGCAAAAATCAATTCAATGATTTCCGACGAAGAAAAGAGTATAAACAACAACTATTATCAGATTGGTAAGCTTTATACATCTATGCACGCAAATGATTGTGAAAGTGATTTTAGAGGAATGATTGACTCAATACGTGAATCAGAAAAGAAAATTGCTGATTATAAAGAGCAGGTACAACTTATTAAAGGTGTTGTTAAATGTGAAAAATGCGGCGGAGAGGTTTCAATAAACTCTGCTTTCTGCAATTCTTGCGGAGCACCTATGCCTAAAAGAGTTCCTGTTCAGCAGCAAGATGATAGTATGGTAAAATGTAGTAAATGTGGTAAATATGTCAAAAAAGGTATGCGTTTTTGCACATCCTGCGGCAATCCTATGCAGCAGAGCGCTAATGTACCGTCTGCTGCCGAGCCTGTTGTAAATCAGGTTGAAAAAACACACAGAAGATGCCCGAACTGCGGATTTGAAACAGATGATCCCGAAACTTTATTCTGCAATGAATGTGGAACAAAAATGATTGATGTATTACCGGATAAGAATTATGCTGATATATCAAGTACAAGCAATAATATATCTGCTCCGGTTCCAAAAGTGAAGAAATGTCCGAATTGCGGTTTTGAAACTTCGGATGATGAAACTGACTTTTGTACTGAATGCGGTACAAAGTTATCATAAAACAATTTTTAAGGAGAAATTAATATGCAAAAATCAAAATTAGGTATTTCAGTCGGACTGGTAGGAGCAGCAATTTATTTTTCCGGACTATTCAACGGACTTTTGTTAATTGCTATTCTTGCCGGATATGTTCTTTTGGTTGAGGAGAACGAGTGGCTGAGAAGAACGAGTGTTAAGGCAGTTGTACTTTTCATTATGTTTTCGTTATTGACAGCAATTATCGGTTTAATTCCCGATGCAATCGGATTAATAAGCAGTTTGTTCGGAATATTCGGCGGTTCATTCTCAATTCCGTTCATATCATCAATCGTAGACTTCATTACAAGAGGTATTGATATTGTAAGAATTGTATTATTTATTATTTTAGGCCTCAAATCGCTGAATCAGGGAACAATTGTAATTCCTGTAATTGACAATTTAATTAATAAGTATATGTAGTAAATCAATTACTTGATGGGGATAGTTTATTTGCTATCCCCATTTTAAAATAAAACAAATGTTGATTGTATAGGAGAATGTATATGTCAAAATTTTGCGGAAAATGCGGTTCAAAGCTTGATGAAAAAACAGGACTCTGTCCTAACTGTGACTTAATTCAGTCTAATCAGAATTCGGGGAAAGCTGACAATCAAAAGACCGGAAAGAAATTAATATTAAAAATTATTGTAATTATTGCGGCATTAATCGCGGCTGTTGCAGCATTTTTTGCACTTGATTATTTTGATATTATACCCACTCATGTAAGTAAATTAATCGGACTGAAATCCTCCGGAAGTTTTGAAATTGAATCAGATAAGGATTATGTATTTACTTCAGAAAATGAAGAGTACTCGGTTGCTTTTTACTGTAAACCCGATGTTGAATTTTCATCAATAGAACTGTATTGTGAAGATTCAAATTCTAATACAGCATCATTTTCTGATGACGGAAATCTCGAAGAAAATAATGACTTAAAGGCTGAAGACGGAATATATTCAGCACAAACCGGTGTGAAAGAAACAGAAGTCAAAACGTTAAAATATCACGCAGTAATGAAGGATGGATTAAGATATTATGTTTCCAATACCGTTGAGGTTGAAGTAAAAAGCGATTGGACAGAAGATGAACTGTCTGTAATGGAAAAGGCTGATAATGCAATACAAGAATTAATAAGCAAGGAAGACTATAAAAATAAAACATTTGATCAGAAATCCGATTCTGTAAATAAGCTTTTGAATGAATTGTCTGAAGATGAGAACGGTGCTCTGATTGTAGCTGATTCCATATGTTTTGACGAGGAATCGGGTATTTATTCTTTTGAATATTCTAACGGTTGTTTAGGTTGCGTAAGTATAGAAAAAAACAACGAAGACAGTGGGGTAATTCTTGGTGATTCTAACTCGTCTTCTTCAACAAATCAGGGCTCTTCCGACACGAATGAAAACTCTTCTCAGCCTGCCGGTAACAGCAGCAATACCGATGCTGTTATTATGTATGACTGGTATGAGGATAAAGATTCAGTACTTGAGTTTTATAGAGAATATCAGGAAGACTGGAATAAAAAAGGTCTTGACACAGAGTTAAGCATTAATCCGACTGTTGAACAATACGCTACTCAATTGTCAGATAATGCCCTGATACTAATCGCTGCTCATGGCAGCAGATATACTTTGAAACCGGGATTGTTTAAATCGTCCGTTACATACTCGGTAATTTGCACTCACGAGCACTGTACGAATGACATCGATAAAAATTATAAATTTGATATTAATCAAAAAAATATTGTTCGTGCAAATACGGAAGACGGAAAATATTATTGGATGTTACCTGCGTTTTTCTCAACCCACTATAGTGAAGGAGGATTAAACGGCTCAATCGTTCTGATTAACAGTTGCTGTGGATTTGGTGAGGAAGACGACATAGATTACGACCTTGCAGGTAATATGACAGGGGCAAGTGCAGTTGTAGGATTTCATAATTCTGTGGAGATTTTCAACATTTATGAATTAACTCAAAAAGAATATATAACAAAATCTTTTGGCACGTTGTTTTTGGAAAATATTGCAGACAGTTTATTGAAGTCAGAAACTGTTGATACAGCATTTAACAAAGCGAAAAAAACAATCGGTGATACTCAATTTGTATATCACCAGAACTATGGGTATGACAGCAACGAAGGCGATAAATCTGTTTATCCGTTAATCAGCGGTAACGCTAATTCAAAGCTGAGTGTTTCCGGTAATACAAGTGAATATAAAACCGGAGACTATCTCATAAAAGTAGGAGAAAAATATATCTGTTCTGATGGTAATGCAATCTACTATAAAAATTCGATAGTTGAAAATGGCAGAAAAATTGCAGATATGAAAAATACAGGACAGCTTCTATCCGATGGACAAACTGTATTTTTCGTTGCATCAACGTCAGAAGTTGCGACTGAATTCATTAGTTGTAAAATGTATTCTGTACAGGTTGACGGCTCCGATTTAAAAGAATTATTTACTTCAACAGGTGCTGTTGAAATTCTTGCCGGATATAATGATACAATTTATTATTACGATGCTGTGGATTATGGCAAGGGTACTATTAAAGAATATAACTTAACTAATAAAATATCCAGTGATTTTTACGATGCAAATTTACAAAAATATGACGGTTGTTATTTTAATTTCAGAAGTAATAATAATAAATTGTACATCGTCGGTCGTGATTATCAAAACAGAAACAGAGACTGTTTTATTTCAATTGATTTAGCAACAGGTACTTCTTCTATAGTTGATGAACAAAAATCAATTTTATTCAATAGAAGCAGTGAAGATAAATTCAGTGTCTTTTGCGGTACTTACGATAACGATAAGAATAAGTATAACAACTGCTATATATATTACTTAGATACAAATAACAACCTACAGAAATCTGCTGAATTACCTTCCAAATTAGATGATTTACAAATTGTAAGTGATGATGGTACATTTGCACTGTTTTTCAGTTCTCTGAATGAAACTGATTTCGATCTCTATAAGTATGATATTAATACCGGTAATGTTGACATAATCAGCAATGGTGCAGGTAGATTTAAGGGAAAGGGATACGGTGTTACCTGTGATTTGAAAAAACCTGAGGATATTTATTTTATAAGTGGCTATATTTATAAGTTCAACGGAAATAATTTTGATTCACTTGTATGTGAATATATTCCAAACTATGAACGATACTGGATTGTTGACGGAATTTTTGTAAACGACAAGCTTGAATGTTATGAATTAACATTGAAATAAGTAAAGAATTTTTCAGGAGGTAATTATGCCTAAATTTTGCGGAAAATGCGGCTCAAAGATTGATGAGACAACCGGCTTATGTCCGGAATGCAACAAAAACAGCGATTTACATAATATTTCCGAAACCGACAAATCGGATAGTCATATAAATACGGATATAGATACTGCGGTGATTTCAGAGCCTGAGTATGAAGAAGAAAAACCAGCGGATATTTCAGAGAAAGCAGCTTTTTCAAAATTCTGTAAAAAGTGCGGTTCCAAAATTGATGCAGATACCGGTTTGTGTCCGATGTGTAACAAAACCGACTATTTACATAATATTTCCGAAACCGACAAATCGGATAGTCATATAAATACGGATATAGATACTGCGGTGATTTCAGAGCCTGAGTATGAAGAAAAAGCAGCGGATATTTCAGAGAAAGCAGCTTTTTCGAAATTCTGTAAAAAATGCGGTTCAAAAATTGATGCGGATACCGGTTTGTGTCCGAAATGTGACGCAGTTCAGAATTATAGCGACGGACAGAATAATCCCGATGAGGAATCTGAAAAAGCAACTGATGGTAATTCAGAATACGAAGAAAATCCCGTCGCTCCGGTTTATCAGGATAACTTTTATGGGGAAAACCCCGAAGACTCAGAAACAGATATTAAAATGAGTAAAAGTACAAAAATAACAATTTCAGTAATAGTGATAACTGTTATTTTAATTATTGCTTTTGCATTACTTGATTTGTTTGGTGTTATTGGTACAGGTATATTCAAAAGCTTTGGTATAGACCCTATTAATTCGGAAATCACTTCAACGGAGAGTACGGAGGTTTCCTCGTCTGTTATTGAAACCACTATAGTCGACACTACTGCTGAAAGCACAACAGCAGAAACAACCGTACCGAAAACTACGGCAAAAGTCGAAACTGAGCCGGAGACTACAAAAAAGGCTCAAAGCAGTAAATCTGAAAGCAGTAATGCGCAGAGCAATAACAATGCAAGCGAAGTACAGGAGCCAACAGAAAAAAACGATGAATCATGGAAAACGGATTTAATTGATCTTTGTATTAGTGGTGAAGAAAACGAAGACGCATCTTTTGTACTGATTTACGTTAATGATGATGATATTCCTGAAGTTTATGTAATGCATAATTCATACAGTAGTGAAAGCGATTTTGTCTACTGCATAAATTATCACGGCGGTGCTTATGGTGCTAGTGCCGGTTATGGATTAAACATACCTCACAGAAGCTTGTACTATTATGAAAGAGGAAATCTGTGCTGTGCTCATACAGAGGATTATGATGATGTATATACCATGAAAGATTGTTGGTGGCAACCCACAGGTGTGGACTTTGACATAAACGGTGCTATTTATGCTCCTGATTGTGTTTCGTATTCACAAAGTGAAATCATAAACATAATTGAGAATATGTAAAACTTGAGGTGAAATAAATGTCAAAATTTTGCGGAAAATGCGGTTCAAAAATAAATGAAAACGGACTTTGTCCTAATTGTAATTCTGCTGAAATTTCAGCGTTAGAAGCGCAAAACAGAAAGACTGATTCTGCACAAAAGCAAAGACCGGACAATGTACAAAAAAATCAGAACGTCAACGGGTATAGCAAACAGCCGAATGACAGAAACGGCAATAACACAAACAGAGAAAATACATATCCTGAACTTCCGAAAAAGTTAACACGTCAGGAAAAGAAAGCAAAGAAAAAAGCAGACAAGCTTACTGCCAAAGCGAAGAAAAAAGCTGATAAAAAAGCTAAGAAAGCCGCAAAAAAGGCAGCACGAACAACAGGCCAGAAGATAAAGCGTTTTTTTATTAAGCTGATTGCAATTATTCTCGCAATTTTAATTCTTTTCAGTGCAATAGCAGGAGTGCTTGTGTATTTTGATATAGCGGATATTCCCGTTATTTCAGATGTTATGAACGCTTTCGGAATTAAAAACGACGATGATAATGAGCAATTTAAAAGCTTAGAGGGCAAGTTTACTGATATTTCAATTAACGATGAAAGCTCTGCTGTTGAAGCTGCAAAAGAAGCGGCAAAACAAATGGGACTTAACAATGCGGCAGATGAGCTGACCTCGCTTAATACATCAACTGTTGACGGGAGCACGTATTACCGTTTGCAGGAAAACTACAAAGGGATTCCGGTTTACGGCAGAACAATGGTTGTAATCGCAGATGAAAACGGCAACGCTCAGGGCATTACATCAAACGCAACCGATATTCCTGATAATATTTCTTTAGAGACAAATGTGACATATGAACAAGTTTTAACATCTTTTCAGAATTATATGAGAGATGAATTTAGTATTGACGATATAGGCGAACTATTTGTTGAGGAAGCAATTGTTGATGAAAAACTTGTTATATATAATTTAAATACTATTAATGATTTATCATTAGCATATGAATTATTTGCAATTGTAAATGGTGAACCATATAAAATTATTGTGGATGCAAACGATAGCGACATTTTATCATGTACAACGTTAATCTTTACGGAAAATGCTGTTGCTAAAGGAACAGATATTTACGGTAGCCAAAATATTAGTTTTAATACATTAAGAGAGTCAAACGATTTATATTGGCTTGAAGATACAGAAAGAAATATAGTTATTTATAGTGCTAATAATGAGACGTTGTTAAAGCAAGTGCGTATAGAAAATAGCAAAAATGGAGAAATATGTTTTTTGGATCTTGATAGTGGAAAGTGGCTAAATGCGAATGGTAATGAAATTGTTGCTCCGAGTACTTTTAGCAATTGCATAGTGGATTGGGTATTTACAACTAAAGAAAAGAATTCTGGAGTTACTAAGATAAGCAATGATTCTACAGAATGGAGTAACACAAAGGCTGTTACTGTGATGTCAGGAATCAAAAGAACATATGATTTTTATAAGGAATTATTCGGAAGAATTGGATTTGACAATCTAAGTGGAGTTCTTCCTGTAGTCTATGACAATCATCTTGATGGGGATACTACAAATGCATATTCATCTACTCCGTGGACGGGAATGTCATTGTCTATGTTGACATTTGGAACTGACTCTTTGTCGTATGATCAAATAGCACATGAATATACACATTCTGTAGAAAGCTCTGAAAGCGGTATGCAATATATAAGTGAAAGTGGTGCTATTATGGAAGGGTATTCAGATATATTTGGTGAAATAGTCGAAGACTATATAGACGATAATAATCTAAACGGTACTTGTGATTGGATTCATTTCAATAGCAGAAATATTAAAAATCCGCTTGCAAAATTTTTACCTAAAAATTATAAAGGATTATTTTGGGGAGATGCAGATGATACAAAAAATGATCACGGACATGTTCATGATAATTCAACTGTTATTTCGCATACGGCATATCTGATGGCATGCGGTGTTAATGAAAAATATGAAAAGTTAGATATGACCACAATTGCTAAGATTTGGTATAAAACTATGCTTTCGTTGCCGTCAAACTGTACCTTTTCAATTCTCCGTGAATATATGGAGATGACTGCTAATAGAATTGGTTTGTCAGATGCTCAGAAAGAATGTATAAAAGCCGCATTTGACGAGGTGGGTATTAAAAGCTTATCTGATGATAAGACCGAAACATATTCATCCGATTCAGAAGTATCCGTATTTGATAAAAACGGTACTGCCTATGATAATTATACGATTAAAATCAGCGGAAAAAAGAGTACAGGTTGGTTTACCTCAGAAGATTACAATGATGAGATTGTAGTTGATAACTCAAATCCAAGAAAACTAAATTTGTCGGAAGGAAAATATACAATTACGGTTTCTGATAATTTCAACTCAAGTAACACACGCTCTATTAATGTAAAAATAAAGGAAAACAGTGATAAAAAAGAAATAAAATTTGCTTCTGATTTCGGATTTGATTATACAGTAAGGTCGGGTGTCAATATAAATGTGTATGATGTCAACAAAGCTAAATATGATGATTACACAATTAAAATTGAAGGTACTACTGATGATAAAAATTCGTACAGTGATTCAAAAACAATTTCCGATACCTACGGTTATCAACTCAATTTGCAGAACGGACACTATACTGTTACTTTAACGGACAATAAGGATAATTCAAAGACCAAGAGCTTTACAGTAAGAATCAAAGACTCTGCCGTTAAAAGTGATATAAATGTTGAAACAGACTTCGGCAAAAAATACGGACAGTTTGATAAGTCAAAAATTCCTTCTGACGCAGTCGAGTATAACGGACATTATTACTATATTTATGAGGCTAAAAAAGGAGAGACGGATTTCTATAAGGCAAAAGAAAACTGTGAGTCAAACGACGGTTATCTTGCAACTATAACTTCTGAGGATGAAAACAAGTTTGTGTTTACACTTCTCAATAAGTTCGGATACAAAAATGCTTACTTCGGTTTACACGATGAAGGCTCAAATGACTGGAAGTGGGATAACGGAGAAACCTTCAGCTATTCAAACTGGGCGTCGGGCGAGCCAAGTTCGAGCTTTGAAGATTACGGTATGTATTACTATAAATATACCGAGCAGTGGAACGACGGCGATTTCTCGTTGCCGGATGACGACGGTAAGACCGGCTACATATGCGAATGGGGTGAATATTCGGTTGTAAACTCAGAAATTCCCGTTACAACCCCGACTCGTACTACCTCATCAGAGCGTGATATTGTCCTCGTTCTTGACACTTCGGGCAGTATGTCGGGAACACCGCTTGATGAAACAAAGAAAGCGTCAACTAATTTCGTTGATACTATTCTTGAAGAGGATGCAAGTATAGGTGTAGTCAATTATGACAGTGATGCTGATATGAAGTCTGATTTTTCAAACAGTAAAAATTCTCTTGACAGCGTTATCAGCGAGCTCGGCACAGGAGGCTCAACAAATATGGAAGCGGGTCTTCGTACTGCAGACCAGATGCTTTCGCAGAGCTCGGCGAAAAAGAAGATTATTGTTCTGATGAGTGACGGTATGCCGAACGAGGGACTGACAGGCGACAGTCTGGTTTCTTATGCCGATGAATTAAAGGCAAAGGGAATTTATATATATACACTCGGATTCTTTGAAAGCCTTAACGACAAAACATCAGCTCAGTCGCTTATGGAAAAAATAGCAAGTGACGGATGCCATTATGAGGTGTCCGACGCAGACAGTCTTGTGTTCTTCTTCGGAGATATCGCAGATCAGATAAACGGTCAGAAGTATATCTATGTAAGAATAGCCTGTCCGGTTGACGTTTCAGTTACATACAACGGTGAAACTCTTGATTCATCTGAAACAGGATTAAGCACCAGAACATCCTTTGGAACGCTGACTTTTGAAGAGAGCGATACTCAGGACGATACAAGTTCATATAGTCAGCAAACGGATTCGGAAGAATCAAGTGATGACAGGGTTAAGATTTTAAGATTGAAAGAAGGTGAAGATTACGACATAGAAATTGAGGGAACAGGCAGAGGAAGAATGAACTACAGTATTGGTTTTATGGATGAAAACGGGGAATACACCGATTTCAGAAAATTCAACAATATAAAAATTACGAGAACTACACAAATTGATACAGTTGCGAATGTATCCGATAATACTGTTCTTAATGTTGATGAGGACGGTGACGGTAAGTACGACCTTGTGTATAAGGCAGAAGCAAACGGCTACGGTGAGATTGTAGATTACTCTTATATTTTATATATTGTAATTGGTACTGTTTCAGCAATTGCATTACTCGTGTTTGTTTTGGTAATCAGAAGCAAAATCAAAAAACGCAAATTGTCAAAGTCAAAATAATCAAAAAGAGAGGGAATTAAATATGTCAAAATTTTGCGGTAATTGCGGAAGTCAAATGGAAGATAGTGCTGTTATATGCGGTAACTGCGGATGCAGATTGTCAGATAATCAGGCACCGGTTGTCATTAACAGTGCAGTAACAACAAGCGAAAAGAAAGGAAGTAAGAAGAAAATAATCGGTATCGGTGTTGCAGTTGTGGCAGTTGCTCTGATTGTTGTTCTTTGCTTTACCTTTTTAGGAGGAAGAAGCGAAAAAGCTGTAGTTGAAACATACATAAAGTCGGGTATAGAAAATCCTGATGCAGCATCTCTTGTTGAATTGTTCCCCGAGGAATTCTTGACTTATCAATTGAGAGAAGAAGGAATGAGCAGAACTGAGGCAATTAAAGAAATGCAGGAAACGCTTGACAATGTATATGAGCAGGTTGATAAATACTGTGATGATTGGTCAGTTTCATGGGAAATAACAGATACGATCAATGCGTCTGATTCCGAGGTTAAGTATTTAAGCGCCGATTGTAAAGATTTGTACGGCTTCGAAGTATCCGGTCAAAAAGATTTAACTGTAGAAATGACGGTTGAATTTACCAAGGACGGAGAAAAGAACAGTAAGGTTCAGGAATGTGATTTACAGATAATTAAGATCGGAAAATCATGGTACTTATGGGGAATTAACGGTTCAAGTATGAACAGCTTTTTATAATTTTCTCAGTTTTGAAAAATATGAAAATACAGCCTGCCTAAAAATATGACAGGCTGTATAAAAATTACGACAGAGAGGAAAATGATATATGCCTAAATTTTGCGGAAATTGCGGAGCAAAAATGGATGACGACGCAAGAATATGCGGTAACTGCGGAACTCCGTATGCAGGAAACAGTGATGATAAACCTGTAAAACCGGTTAAGATTTCCGGTGTAAACAGTATGTCGGAAGAGAAAAAGAAGAAAATCAAGCTGATTGCTAAGCTCGCAACAGCGGCAATAGTAGTTATTATAGTAGCTGTTATTGCTGTCAATATAATCTCTTCATTCACCGGATATAAAGGTGCTATCAATAAGGCTATGAATGCATTCGAAAATTATGATATTGAAACTCTGATGTCAATGACGAGCGATATCGGTTTTGGCAATTTAGACGCAACAACTATGGAGAATTCAATTTCCAATGCGGTATCTTCACAGCTTGATGCATATGAAAATGTTGTAGGACATGATATGAGTATTAGCTATGAAATTGAAGATTCATATAAATTGTCCGAACGTAAGTATCAGGAATTTTTGAAGTATGCTGAAAATTCTTATAATTATGATACCAGTGATATCTCAGAGATTGTATTGGCTAAGTTAAAAATTAATACCAAGGGTTCTTTAGGCGAAACCAGCTATACGGTGAACGACCTTTATCTGATTAAAGAAAGAGATAAATGGTATTTGTTCAGGGGATATATAGGAACAAACTATTGATAATCAGATTTTATAAGAGCAAGTTTTGGAGTGATAATAATGCAATGTCCCAAATGCGGAGCAGAAAACAGCGCCGGAGTAAGGTTTTGTAAAAAGTGCGGTAACATTATGGCTGACCCTGTCAATGATGAATTTTCAGAAGCATTACCTGCATATGAAAATCAAAATAAATCAAAGAAAAAATGGGTTTTGCTTATAGTCATTATTTTAGCGGTTATAGCCGTTTTGGCTGCTGTTGTTTATTTTACGGTTTTTGAAGGTTCAATTGATAACATACCTTTTATCGGTAACAGCAATTCATCAGATACAACAACTTCTTCAATTGAAACAACTGTTGAAGAAACTACTGTTTCATTTACAACTGAACCGTCAACAACAGAACCTGCTACACAAGCATCTGCAAATATTACGGTCCCCGATGTTGTCGGATTAAAATATTCTGATGCTTACAAGAAGCTTGATAATCTGGGAATAAAATATAATGCCGTTTATCAATACAGTGATACGATTGCAAAAGATTTTGTAATCAGTCAGTATCCGGCAGAAGGAAAAGCTTTGGATACTGATGAAAGTATGATTGTATATATTTCAACGGGAACAGACACTGCTGCTTCTTCCTCAAACCTGAGTTCAAATTCAAATGACTACATACTGAATGGTTCGGATTCAAGATACATAGCTAAAAGCGAAGTGTCATCCTTGAGTGAAACAAAGATGGAACTTGCTCTGAATGAGATATATGCAAGGCACGGCAGAATTTTTGCCACAAAGTCAATTGCCGATTATTTCAATTCGAAATCATGGTATCACGGAACAATTTCGCCTGAGAATTTTGACGAAAGCGTTTTTAATAAATACGAGAAGGCTAACAGAGATTTGATTGTAGAGGTTATGGAAGAAAAGGGATATAGATAAGCTTAAGAATAATCTGCTGTTATAGGAGTGATAAATGTGAGGTGTTATAACTGCGGGACAGAAAACGGAGAAGGTGTAAAGTTCTGCAAAAAATGCGGAAGTACTTTATACCGACCCGTAGAAAATTATGATGTTGATTATAAGGATGGATATAAAAATCCAGCTGATGATTATTTGGACAATAATATGCAGAATGAAAACAAAAAATCATCCAAGAAATGGCTGTGGATTTTATTAATTGTTTTGGCGCTGTTGATAACTGCTGCTGCATTGTATTTTATCGTATTCAGAGAATCAGGTGAAAACGTTACGAATACAACTGAAAGCACTGTTTCTTTAACCCATGCAGATACAACTGCAGTTTTTGAGAGTACGGTTGAAGCCACAACACAGGCATCCTTGCAAGTAGTAGTACCTGATATAGCAGGCTTGAGTGTTGATGATGCGAAAAAGAAACTGAGTGATGCTGGGCTAAAGTATGACCTTATATATAATCAGAGTCAATCAGTGCAAAAAGATTATGTCATTAGTCAATCACCAATATCAGGAAGAAATGTCAATGAAAATGAAACGATTACCGTATATGTTTCTGAAGGATATAATACGATTGAAACAACTATAAATTCATATAGCACCGTTTCAGCTTCGCCCCAATTCAGTTTTATTACCGCTTCCTCAACATTAGCGCCTGAGGGTGAATTCAGTTATCAGGCATATAATCTGAAAAATAATGATGATACTTGCTGGTGTGAAGGCATAAACGGAACAGGTATCGGAGAATATGTTATGTTTTCAAGCAATACACTGCAAAGCGTATCCGGTATCAGCATAGTTAACGGCTATGCAAAGGATAATACCGCATATAATAACAACAGCCGTGTAAAGAAACTTGAATTTGAATTTTCTGACGGTACAACATTGACAAAAAGCATTTCTGATAGCAGAAACCTGCAGAATATTTCTTTTGATAAAACTATAAATACAAAATATATTAAGATGACGATAGTAGAAACATACAGCGGAGAGTCATATGATGACACATGTATTTCATTTATATCGCCATATTAAAAAGACGTGAGAATGATATAAGTGTTAATTATCTGATATATAGGAGCTTTTTATGAAAAAATTATTTTGTAATTCTTGTGCAGCTCATGTTTGCAGAAGAGGTAAGTATCTGTGTGTATTAATCTTGTTATTAATTTCAGTTGTTATGGTAGGCTGTTCACAGCAGGATAAAGACGATTCTAACTTAAACGTGGAAACAACTGCTGTGACTGAAAAAGAAACGGAATCCACAGCTTCGTTAACTGCTGGGTCTGTTACCGAGGAGGTTACAACAATTCAGCCGACAACAGAGGTTGTAACCGAACAGATTATCGTAACGGAATCTCCGACAGAAAATACATATGAAAAATACCTTGGAACATGGAAAGATGTTGACAGTTATGGTCAGGGATTTACCGTAATATTTACCTCGATTAACGGAAACAATGTTGAATGTTATATGTGCAGGACGGCACCGAATGCAGCTCATATCGCAATGACAGAAAAAATCAGCACACAAATAGTTGAGGGCAACAAAGTGTATTTTGATTTTACCGACTCATTTATGAATTACGGAAACGGTGTTCTGACATTAAATGAGGATACCGTAACTCTCAGCGCTACTGTTACGGAGTTTTATCAGCCTTATCTGTATGCTTTTATGGGTGAGGGAGAACTTGTAAAAACAAGTGATTCCACAGCGATTCCGTATTAGTAATTATGCAGTCATATTATGCTGCAAGGCTCTGACGCTCTGTCTTTTGGCGGAGCGACAGCTTTCTTTACATGGAATAATCAGGAAACATAGCGGCAAAATTGTGAAATTGCCGTACAGTTGAAATATATTGCTGTTAAGTGATAAAATCTTCTGCGGAAAGACTGTAATTGAACTCTATAATTATTGATTTACTTATAAATAAGAAAGCACCGAACGATAATTTTGTCCGGTGCTTTTTATTCTGTCAGGTTGCAAACCCAGCGTACTGAGTCGTATATAAATCATAATATCTGCCCTTTTTTGAAAGCAGTTCGTTATGACTGCCGATTTCTGCAATTTGCCCGTTATCCATAACAACGATAATATCGGCGTCTTTGATTGTAGAGAGTCTATGGGCAATAATAATGCCCGTGCGGTTTTTCATAACCATACGCATAGCGTCCTGAATTGTTTTCTCGGTTTTCGTATCAACGTTTGAAGTCGCTTCATCAAGAATAAGTATTTTCGGGTCGGAAACAAAGGCTCTTGCAATAGCAAGCAGCTGACGCTGTCCCTGACTGATATTTGCCCCAGAGCCTGTCAGAACAGTATTATATCCGTCCGAAAGCATATGCAGAAGTTCATCACAGCAGCTCATTTCCACAGCCTTGTCAAGCTGCTCAGTCGTAGCATTTTCGTTTCCGTACCTGAGGTTGTTTTCAATTGTATCGGTGAACAGAACGGTGTCCTGCAAAACAATAGCAATATTTTTTCTCAGACTGCTGCGGCTTATTGTATTAATATCCTGATTATTGATAAAAATATTTCCGCTGTCAATGTCATAAAAGCGCATAAGCAGGTTTACTACCGTAGTTTTGCCGCTTCCCGTTGCACCGACAAGAGCAACCTTTTTGCTCGATGGCACTGTCAGAGAAAAGTTTTGTAAAACAGGGTGACCTTGATCGTATGAAAAGTTTACGTCTTTGAAGGTGACAGTTGCATCAGGATTAATTTCAAGTTCGGCACCGCTTTTGTCTTCCTCCTGCTCGTCAAGAATATTAAATACCCTTTCAGCGGCGGCAACAGCAGTCTGAAGCTGACCGTAAACCTGAGCAATCTCATTTATAGGTCGGCTGAATTGCTTTGCGTATACAATGAATGCTGAAATCACACCTACCGAAATAAGCCCATTTATTGAGAAATATCCACCGAAAGCCGCAATAATCACAAACCCTATGTTTCCGATACAGTTCATAACCGGTCCCATAACGCCGCTGAAAATATCGGTTTTAATGCCTGCTTTTGTCAGCGAGTCTGAGGTTTTGCAGAATTCCTCGCTCGTTTTATCCTGATAATTATATGCGACAACTGTTTTATATCCCGAAACCATTTCCTCAACAGTGCCGTTGAGCGTTCCGAGCAGGATCTGACGTTTTCTTGAAAATTTGCGGACTCTTTTTGACAGAAACTTTGTAACAATTACCGTCAGAATTACCGTAACACAGCTCAGAAGTGCGAGCTGCCAGCAATACCACAGCATTATTGCCGCTGTGCCCGTTATCGTCAGGATTCCGGAAAACAGGGAAGGCAGTGACTGAGAAACAGTTGTGGAAAAGTTTTCAACGTCGTTTGTCATACGGCTCATAACATCGCCGTGCGAGTGAGTATCAAGGTATTTAATCGGCAATTCGACAATCTTTCCGAATAACTCCTCACGCATTCGCTTTACAATACGCTGACTGAGCTTTGCGCTGAGAAATCCTTGCAAAAGCTGACTGCCGCTGTACAGCAGGTAAACAGCCGACATTAATATCAGCGTCTGCACAAGGTTTCCGAGAGCCGAGCCTGAAATAATGTCTATTGCATTGCTCTGAAGGCTAGGTGCGTAAATTCCGCAAAGAGTGCCGAAAATTACAACTCCTATCATACTTATCAGCATTATTTTTTCGCAGGCAAAGTATTTCCATATTCTGCGCAGTGTTTTTCCGACGTTTTCAGCGTGCTCAACCTCCGAAAATCTTGAATATCTGTTCAGAGCAGGAATGTTTTTAGTTGCATTTTCATTTTTAGGTTTATTCATAGCTTTCACTTTCAATCTGAGAATAATATATATCCTGATACAGCTTGCAGGATTTCAGCAGCTCTGAATGTGTGCCGCAGGCGGATATCTGACCGTTATCCATAAGTATTATCCTGTCTGCTCTGCGTACCGTCGCTATGCGCTGTGCAATAATAATTTTCGTGTTATCGGGCTTATATTCATTGAGCGCCGAATACAAATCAGCTTCAGTCTTTAAATCCAGCGCACTTGTAGAATCGTCAAAAATCAGAATTTCAGCAGGCTTTAATATCGCTCTCGCAATTGAGATTCTCTGCTTCTGACCGCCCGACAGATTCATTCCTCTTTCGGCAACTACAGTGTCATAGCCGTTCGGGGTTCTGCTTATAAATTCGTCAGCCTGAGCAATTTTTGCGGCGGTGTGAATCTGCCCGTCCGTTGCGTCGGGATTGCTCAATGAAATGTTTTCTTTAAGAGAAATGCTGAACAGCTCGCTCTTTTGCAGAGCAAATGCAATTTTATCTCTCAAATCCTTTTGTCTGTAATCTCTGATGTCAACGTCATCAACAAGAACAGAACCGTCTGAAACATCATAGAAGCGTGTAATCAGGCTTACCAACACAGATTTTCCGCTTCCCGTAGCACCCATTACGGCGATTGTCTCTCCGGGATTTATCACCAGATTAATATGTGACAGCACATTCTTTTGAGTGTCGGGAAAAGCAAAAGATACGTCACGAAATTCAATTTTTCCTTTTACAGCGGTTTTTCCGTCAGAATTACCGTCCTTAAGCAAAGGCTTGCTGTCAAGAATTTCCTTGATACGCTTCCACGAGGCAATGCCTTTTGAAATGCTCTGAAACAGCATAACGAGTCCGAGAATGCCGTTGAACATCTGCGTTATATATGTAATAGCCGCCATAATTGTACCCGCAGTTGCGGTTCCGGAATCTACCTGTACAGAGCCTGAAAACAGCACAATAACCACAACAAGATACATCAGCGCATTCATAATCGGATTCATAAATGCAAAAATAACAAGAACCTTTAGCTGAGTTTTAATCAATTCATTATTTGCCTTCCCAAAACGAACTTTCTCATAGATTTCACGCACACAAGCCTTTATTATGCGTATACCCGAAATATCCTCCTGTAGGATTTCGTTAATTTTGTCAAGCTGTGACTGTAATCTGGTAATCAGCGGATTTGCTTTGCAAAGACAGAAAACTATACAGCCAAAAACAAAGGGGAAAGCACACAAAACTATCAGTCCGAATTGCACATTGATACAGAACATAAAGAAAATACTTCCTGCCGTAAGCATAAAAGTTCGCACCATACCTCGGACAAATTGTGCAACATACGTTTCCACCTGAGTAATATCGTTAGTTACCCTTGTAACAAGTGAGCCAGTCCCGAAATACTCGGTCTGAGAAAATGAAAATGTCATTATTTTTCTGAAACAATCCTTGCGTATATTGTTGCCTATGTTCTGACTTGCAATATTAACAAATACATTGTTCAGCGAACCGCATAAGCCTCCGAAAATGACAAGTATTATCATAACAAGCCCAACGCTGAGAATAATATCAGGCTGACCATCGCCGTTGTTATTTATTCCGAGTACGCCTTCGTCAACAATTTTGCTCATAAGCTCCGGCTGTATTAAATCCATCAGGACTTCACCTATCATAAAAGCAGCCGCAACTATAGAAAACGGAAGGTACTTTTTAATATACTTCCACATCTAACTGTCCTCCGCACATTTTTTGTCAGCCTTACAGTTATTGACGTTACGGTAACGGTTATCCCAGTCATTATTTACTTTTTCTGCAAGCAAAAGCAAGGTTTCTTTTTCATCATCTGTAAGGCAGGAAAACATTTCTTTATGACGCTTTTTGCGCTGAATTACAGCTTGATTTGACTTTTTCAATCCCGCCTTTGTAAGCTTGATGTCAGCAGTCCTGCGGTCAGTCTGACTCAATGTGCGCTCAATCAGTCCTGCACTTTCAAGCTTTCCTATAACCTCGCTTGCAGAGCCGGGCTTAATACCCAATCTTTCGGTTAATTCACGCTGAGTCATACCGCCCGATTCATTCAGAATAATTAGTATTCTTTTCTGACTGCCCTTTCCTTCGTATAGAAAACGTATTATGTGACCTAAATCACGCAGGTTGAGTATAAGCCTTTTATCAATATCCATTTCTTTGTAATCATTTGTACATAAATGCTTTGTATTTTTCATTTCAAAACCTCCAAATATTAAGGTACCTTATATTTATAGCATTTTCAGGATTATTTTGTCAAGGTACCTAATGAATTTTACGTTCAGAATTAATTATATTGTAATTATTATATGTAGTTTTTACTGCAAAGCTTTATAGCACACTGAAAACAGAATAAACAAAATAAGCTGTGATTTTGATAAGCTTGACAATACTGTACCCTCAAAGTCGGAAAGCACTTTATAGAGGCAGATGTTGACGATGGCAACTGCAAATACCTTGTAACTCATACGGGAAGCCGTAAACTCGGAACTCAGGTTGCAGCACTTTATCAGAATACGCCTTATGACATTCTTTATCATATTTTCATATCTTTTCTTATCAAACACTAAAACAAGCGACAGCTTGAATTGCTGTCGCTTGTTCTCTTCAATTATTCATTTTCAGCAAAGTGAAGCCTTGTTGTCATCGCTGATTTTCAGAATGTTGTTCTGCTGACCGAGCATAACGGCATTTCTTACGGTGGTGTCGATAAGCGTACCTGTTCTTGAATAGCCGAGTTTTTTTGCCGTTTCCTTAATAAGGTCGTCGGTGTGCAGGCTTATCTGTTCGCTGAGCACCTCAATCACTGCGTTGAGAATTTCATATGAGGATATGTCGTCAATACTTCTTTTGACCTCGCTTTGGTTATCAACCCGATAAACACAGTATTCAGCAGGATTCTGATTCTTTTTCCAGTAAAAAATGTTTCCGTTATCAACTGTTTCTGTCTTGTCAACAAAGGTTATTACTGTGTCGAGAATTGACTCTACCTTGTTGCCCGAACGGGTGATTCCCCAGGCTGACAAAACCTTCTTGAACAGCGCTTTCCTGCTGACAGGAGCTTCCGTTTCAATTATGCTTATCATAAGACTGCGTATCTTATTTCTTGATTTAGGCTCGTAGAAATTCTCGGCAGTGCCGCATTTCTTAACGCTGAACGACTGATAACTGCGCTTTCTTGAAACAGAATTTTCGAGCGACGTCATATCAAGCTTTTCAAATTTTACAACTTCGGGCATAACCTTGACTGTGGTGGTCTGAACAGTATTTTTTTCACTGTTTTCAACAGCGTTGTTTATTTCTTTGGCTATGCTGTCTATAACCTTCTGCGGATTGTCAAGCCAGTCAAGCGTCCACACACGCATAATGTTCCAGCCAAGTCCCGTAAGTATGTCGGGTTGAAGAACAAATCTGTCCTTGGCGGTAGCGGAGTTTTTGCAGTTCTTGCCGTCAAGCAGAATGCCGAGAATATACGTCTGCTTGTTTTGCGGATTCACAACACCGATATCCATTTTGTATTCCGAATATCCTATGTTGCGTTTGACTTTATAACCGAGCTTTTCAATTTCCTTTGATATTTCTTCAATAAGAGCGTCCTTTTCCTTGAGTTCGCTGTTTGCTTTCTGAGTAATGATGTTTTTGCCCTTACCTGCAAATTCAAGGAATCCCTTAAGACCTGCAACACCGTCTGAGCGAGTACGTGACAAGTCGATTTGCTCGGGAGTTATCGTTGAGTAAACTATCATTGACTTTCTGGCTCTTGAAATTGCAACGTTAAGACGTCTCCAGCCGCCGTCACGGTTAAGAGGTCCGAAATTCATTGAAACCTTGCCTTCCTTATCGGGACCGTAGCCGACAGAGAAGAGAATAACGTCCCTCTCGTCACCCTGAACATTTTCAAGGTTTTTAATAAACAAAGGTTCGGCAGAGCTTTTGTTTTCTTCCTCAAGCTCCGGATATTTTGCAAATTCCTCCGAAAGCATATCGTCAATCAGGTTTTGCTGAACTGCACTGAATGTAACAACGCCAATACTGTCGTTTTTGAGATTTTCGTCTTTCAGCCTGCGGATAATTTCATTCACCACTGCAACAGCCTCGGCTTTGTTCTGCTTAGTTCTGCCCTTGTCGTAATAGCCGTCAATATGAACAAGACTAACTTGTGACACAAGGTCGTTGGGTGAGGGGAAGGTGTAGAGCTTGTTGTCGTAGTACTGCATATTGCTGTAAGCAATAAGGCTTTCGTGCCTTGAACGGTAGTGCCACTTTAAATGCTCCTGCGGCATAGAAACAGCCAGACAGTCGTCAAGCAGGCTTTCAAGGTCCTCGTTTTCGATGTTGTCCTCGTCAATTCTGTTTGACGCAAAGAAGCTCGTCGGCGGTAACTGCTTGGGGTCGCCGACTATTACAACGTTTTCACCTCTTGCAATAGTGCCCACCGCCTCACACGTCGGAATCTGCGAGGCTTCGTCGAATATTACAAGGTCAAATTTCGGGAAAGACGGGTCTATGTACTGCGCAACAGAAATCGGACTCATCAGCATACAGGGACAAAGCCGTCTGAGCAGATTTGGAGTTTCATTGAACAGCTTTCGAATGGACATCATTCTGCCGTTGCTCTTGATTGCCCTTTTCAGAATTCCGATTTCCGAAGATGACGAGCTTATTTTACCGCTTACGGGGATTTCGGCAGAAAGCTTTGCAACAAGTTCCTGAATAGTAAGTGAGCGGAACTTATCGATAAGCTTATGGTACTGAGCAATCAGCTCCTCGTACTGATTGCCTCTGAATGTCTTTAATCGCTCGTCACTGTTAAGCTCTGCTAATACCAGCGCATAATAGAGGTTGCAGTTGAATGAATTTTCAATTTGCTCAGGTGATACAGCGCTCTGCTGTACGGCTTTCGTAACGTTTTCGAGTCCGTTTGAGTTGAGTTCTTCTGTGATTCTGTTCAGCGACGTCCACTGACCGAGCTCGTTGATATTATCACTCAGCTTTGTAAGAAAAGCGTTCAAGTCAGCAAGCCAGTTAACGCTGTTTTCAACGGACTTGTTAATTTTACAGAGATTACTGAACGCAGTCCATTCCTCTATATATTTTCTCAGGATTTCGCATCTTGCTTTTGCGTCTGAACTGAAAACTGAGTTTTGCAGTGCATTGATAATCTGCGTTTTTTCGTTCGGCGCAAAGTCTGAAACTGCGTTGTGCAGTTCAATGGTTTTTTCTATAGAAGAATTAAGGTTATTCCAGTCTGTCTGAATACCGTTTATTATTTCTATAGGAGAATTAAGGGCTTTTGCAGACTCAATTTTTGATTTCAGAGTTTTTAATTCCGTCAGCTTGTCGTAAATCTGAGTGACAGTCGTATCGTTGATTGAGTCGGGATTTTTGCAGTAAAGCTTTAGTTCCTTTTTAAGCTTTGATTCTTTTAATATCTTCGGCAAAAACCAGCTTGCAAGAGCTTCTCTCCACTGTAAAACGGCTCTGTCAACGTCATAATCAAGTATCCTCAAATCAAAATTATCGGAAATTTCCTTGTAAATCTGAGAATATTTAATTCCGTCAGTACAGAATGTTTTGAGCTGTGATACCGTATAATCAAAGTTTTCTGATTTTAACAGCTCGGGAATTATCACTGTGTTGTCGAGCATAAGCTCGTTGATTTTTAAGATTTTCTGAACAGTATTAATATCTGATTTATTTTTTATTCCTGTGTTCTCGGCTAAAAGGTCAAACGACTCTTTGGCAGAAGAAAATCCTGTAATAAGCTCGTTAAGATTTTGCCTTATGCTTTCACGCAAATCGATTGAATACTCGGTAAGGCAAATGCTTTTAAGCGGATGGTCGGCAAAGTTTGCAGTGCTTTTCAGCTCTACAACGTATTTTCGTATAAGGTCAGTCCATTCCTCAATCTGCCTTTCGTCTGCATTTGAAAGGAACTCCTGACTGAAAACAATTTCATTTTTATGCTCTTTTTCCGATTCAAAAATTTCAACAGCCTCATAAACGGATTTTCCGAATCTGCGTTTGCAATGCAGTCCCTCCATTATGTAGTTGAGTTCTGTCCTCATTGTGTGCAGTCGGTCAGCTGTGGCTTTGTAATCGTCGGGAGATTTGATTCTGCCGACCTCAAGCGAGTTGTTTAGTTGTGACAGCACACTGCTTTTGTTGGTCTTGTTCGAATGAAGCTCAAGGCAGAACGGGTCAAGTCCGATTGAGGCAAGTCGTTTCTGAACAACGTTTAGAGCCGCCATTTTTTCTGCAACAAAGAGGACGGATTTGCCCTGATACAAGGCGTTTGCAATCATATTTGTAATTGTCTGCGATTTTCCCGTTCCGGGCGGTCCGTGCAGAACAAAGCTGTTGTTTGTTGCGGCTGAGTGGATTGCAAGCATCTGCGAAGAGTCCGCACTCAGCGGAACAGCCATACTATCGGGTGAAAGCCTGCTGTCAAGATTGTCAATCGTTACGTCGGACGGCTCAGCAGTCCAGCTTAGCTTTTTATCAATAAGGCTTGAAACAACCTTGTTTGACTTCAATTCATCACAACGGTTGTGCAAGTCATTCCACATAACAAACTGACCGAACGAGAATAAACCAAGAAATGCAAGGTTTTCTATGTTCCACCGCTTTTTGTCCATAACTGCATTGCGTATTGTGTTGAAGACAAGCGGAAGATTAGTGCCGTGCTCGTCAAGGGGGAGAGGGTCAAGATTCGGAATTTTCAATCCGAAAATCTGACGCAGATATTCGATAAGCGTAATATTTATCTGAGCCTCTTCCTGACGGCTTCGGATTATATATCCCTTGTTTCGCGGACTTTTTACAATGTCAACGGGAATCAGAACTATCGGTGCATACCTTGCCTTTTCGGAAAGGTCGCTTTCAAACCAGCGCAGAAATCCGAGTGCGAGAAACAGCGTGTTAGTACCGTTTTCTTCAATGCTCACTTTTGCACCTCTGTACAGGTTTTTCAGATTCCTGTCAAGCTCTTCGGGAGGGAGAAATGTACGGATTCGGTTGCTCTTGAATTCCTGAGATGCAATATTTTTAATAAGGTCACGCTCGTTTTCAATTTCATACATTTTAGCGTCCCTTAACGACACGCTCCACTCCGAAGGCACTTCCATTATTCTGAAATCAACATTGTCGGACAGCTTGTCCTCAAGCTCGGCAAGGTCGGAAGTCATCAGTTGCAGTGTGTTCTTAGTTGCCCTGAAATTGAGCAGGGTGTTTCTCAGGCTGAAATCAAGCAGCTTTCTTTCCCAGATCTGCACACGTGAAAGATTGCTGTCGCTGTACTCAATTTTACCTGCATCAGAAATATTAAGCTCCTTTGGTGCGTGTATATTATCGTTGTTACTTGTGCTATCATCTGAAGAAGTGAAGTTTGAAAAAGTCTGATTAATTTTTACTGGAATAGGACGAATTCCACTGCCTCTGGAACGCTGAATATCAACAACATACTGAAAATCTGTTGGATTGCTGAGGTGGTCGTTGCCGTGCTTAATTGCACGCTCAAAATCAACGTTATTTCCGCAGGTGAAATTTGTACATTCCACAAGCAGTATTTCCTCATTGCCTGCAACAATCCGCTTTTCAATTGCAGAAACATCGTCAACAGCACAGTCGCAGAAGGTCTGCTGTTCAATCCAGCAGCCGCAGAATGCGTGACCTTTTATAAAAACAAGCAAGGGGAAAAGACCTGCCGCCTCAAGGCAGGCTGCATAAAGTACAGAGAGGTCAAGACAGGTGCCCTGCCTTTCTTCAAGAACCTTGTGCGGAAGTCTGACACGCTGACCTATAGTTTCATAGCTTGCAGGAGGATTGTTGTAGATGATTTTCCACGAACGCAAGGCGGCAAAAATCGCAGCCATCTGAATTTTAACATTGTTTGGATTGTTAGTCTGATACCCCGTAAAGGACGGAAGCTTGTTCCATTCTCTTAAAAATGCAGAGGCTCTGCTCAGAACCTCAGAAACCAGAGGATGATTCGGAGTGACAAAAGCAGTGATGATTTCAGGCATTACCATCAGTCCGCTCCACTGGTCATAGGCAAGCAGTTCAACGGTATCGCTGTAGCTGAAAATTATTTCCTCATTCTGTAAAAGCTCAATTAAAATTGTGCCGACCATTTTTTCTGTTAAAGAAAAAAGAAACTCGGTTGAAAGTAAGATGTTTACAGGAGAAATTTCAACAGAGCGGTTTGGCTCTATACTGCCTATATCATAGATAAATTCCTTTGCAAAATCAGGCTCAAATGTAATTCTAAGTTTTAAGTTGCTTTGAGTTTCATCAGAATTGTTGTTGACTAAGAGATTTCTGATTAAAGGAACGTAATTTTGCTGCATCGCAAAATTTATAGAACCGCTAATTTCACCGCTGACATTAATTCTGTCACTCATTTTATCATATCCT
>JBJFHX010000114.1:0-3075 GCA_051893995.1 Ruminococcus sp. | reverse complement strand
ACGGCTTGCTTTTTTCAACTCCGACAGGCTCTACTGCCTATTCGCTTTCGGCAGGCGGACCGATAATTGCACCTCAGCTTGACTGTATTCTTATGACTCCCGTATGTCCGCACTCGCTTTTTTCACGCTCGGTAATTTTCTCGGGCAATTCGGTGCTTACCGTTTCTGTAAAAATTCCGAGTGAATGTTGCTGTGTGCTGACAATTGACGGGGAAAAGAATGTTGATATTCTCGCCGAAGATACAGTTAAAATCAGAAAATCCGATTTAAAACTTAAATTTGTTTCCATAAATAAACGCAACTTTTACAGAAAACTCAACGAAAAGCTGAAAGAGAGGGAAATCTGATGAAATCAAGACGTCACGCTAAAATTCTTGACATAATCGCCGAATACCCTATTGAAACACAGGACGAGCTTCTTACTCGTCTGAAGGACGAGGGCTACAAGGCTACACAGGCTACAATTTCCCGTGACATCAAGGATTTACGCCTTGTAAAAACTCTCGGCTCGGACGGAAAATACCGCTATGTTTCCGCCGCAAAAGACTCAACGGATATCCGTTCAAACTTTTCTTCTCTTTTTGCTTCTTCGGTAAACTCAATAGATTTTGCACAGAATATCGTTGTAATCAAAACGTTAAGCGGAATGGCACAGGCTGTTTGCGCCGCACTTGATTCAAACGACTACAAAGCAGTTGTCGGAACGATAGCAGGCGACGACACAATTTTTATAGCCTGCCGAAGTTCACAGCTTGCCGTAAGTCTTACGGAAGAACTTAAAAAGCTCATTTAAATAAGGTGAATTGTAAATGCTACAGACTTTATATATTGAAAACATAGCCGTAATTGAAAAAACGTCAATAGATTTCAGCACAGGACTTAACGTGCTGACGGGTGAAACAGGCGCAGGTAAAAGTATCATAATTGATGCAATCAATGCGATAATGGGACAGCGCACCTCAAAGGACATAATCAGAACAGGGGAGCAGTCGTCTTTTGTCAGCGCACAGTTTGAAAATATCAATGATGAAGTAATAAAAAAGCTTGAAGAACTCGGCTATCCCGATGACGAGGGCGTTTTGATTTTACAGAGAACTCTTAATTCATCAGGCAAAAGCAGTTGCAAAATCAACGGCAGACCTGCAACCGTTTCAATGCTTAAGGAGCTTTCAAAGTATCTGATTAACATTCACGGTCAGCACGAAAGCTACGAGCTTTTCTCACCCGAAACTCATATTGACTACATAGACAGCTACGGCAAAAGCAGTGAGCTTTTAGCCGATTACTGTGAAAAATATAAGGAATATAAAATTCTTAAAAAGAAATTAAACGAAGCTAACACCGACGAAAGCGAACGCTTAAAAGAGATTGACTTGCTTTCATTTCAGGTACAAGAGCTAAGTGACGCCGACATAAAGCTCGGTGAGGAAGAGTCACTTGAAGCTGAACGCACCTCTCTTATGAGCTTTGAAAAGATTTTTTCACTTCTGAATGAAGCGAAAATGCTTTTATCGGGCGATGAAAGCTTTGACGGCGGTGTGGAAGCGGTAGATCGTGCTTGTTCAGATATTCAGAAAGCCGCCGAGTACAACAGCGAATACGAATCGCTTTCCGATACTCTTGCTGATGCTTACTACAATCTCAAGGATTGTGCCGAGAATATTTCAGACGCTATTGATAACCTTGAAAGTGACCCGCAAAGGCTTGAAGAGATTGAAGAAAGGCTCGATTTACTCAATCGCCTTTCAAGAAAATATAACTGCCCGTGCGATGATTTGATACCTCTTGCTGAAAAAATGCAGACAAGGCTTGATGAGCTTATAAACTTTGACAAAAACCGTGACGAGCTTATTGAAGCGGTTGAAAAGTCGGAAAAGCTCACAATGCAGGTGGCACAGAAGCTCAGCAATCACCGCAAAAAGGTAGCAGAAGATTTTGCCAAAAAGGTAAAAGATGAAATGAGCTTTTTAAATATGCCTAATGTAGAGCTTGTGCCGCAGTTTGAAGCAACCGAATTCAATTCAAAGGGAATTGACAAGGTTGAGCTTTTAATCTCTGCAAACCCCGGTGAAACTCCTCGTCCGGTTGCAAAAATCGCATCAGGCGGTGAGCTTTCAAGAATGATGCTTGCAATCAAAACTGTTCTTTCTTCAACAGATACAGTGGACACATTAATTTTTGACGAGGTTGATACTGGAATTTCAGGCTCAGCCGCAGAAAAGGTAGGCTTAAAGCTAAAGCAGGTGTCAGAAAACAGTCAGGTACTCTGCGTAACACATCAGGCTCAGATTGCTTCCCTTGCAGACCACCACTATCTTATCCGTAAGAAGATTGACGACGGAAGGACATTTACCGACGTGTCCGTTCTTGACCATAACGGCAGAGTAAATGAGCTTGCACGAATAATAGGCGGCGTAAACATCACCGAAGCCGCATTAACTCACGCAGAATCAATGCTTAATGAATATAATAACTGATATAATTTAAAGATAAAACGAAAGGTTGCTGCATTTTTTGAAATTGTGGACAGTATCAGAGCTTAACAAGGCTGAAGCCTCTGAAATACAAAATAAATATGAGCTGCCTGCAATTGTTGCAATGCTGCTCCAGATACGAAATATAAAGTCACAGGATGAAATTGAGGATTTTCTCTTCAACGATTCCGAAATAGCTTCTCCCTTTGAAATAAAGGATATGGATAAGGCTGTCATCCGCATAAAAACGGCTCTTGATAATGACGAGCTTATCTGCGTTTACGGCGATTATGATGCCGACGGAGTAACCTCTACTGCACTGTTATATTCATATTTTGACGCAATCGGCGCAAACGCTATGTATTACATTCCGTCACGTGAAACAGAGGGCTACGGAATGAATAATTCAGCCGTTGATTTTCTCAAAGAAAAGGGAGTAAGGCTGATTGTTACCGTTGATAACGGTATAGCGGCTTTGAATGAAATTGATTACGCTTCTTCACTCGGAATCGACACCGTTGTAACAGACCACCATATGCCTACGGGAAAACTGCCTGATGCCTGTGCTGTTGTTGATTTACACAGACAGGATTGTCAGAGT
>JBJFHX010000113.1:0-13047 GCA_051893995.1 Ruminococcus sp. | reverse complement strand
GGTATTAATAAAGGTTTAAAGGTTTACGGTGTTTACCGTGGTTATAACGGATTGCTAAACGGCGACGTTCAGGAAATGAATCTCAGAAGTGTATCCGACATCATCGGCAACGGCGGTACAATGCTCTATACAGCAAGAAGTGAAGAATTTGCTACTCCCGCAGGAATTCAGAAAGCAGCAGATTTTTGTAAGAGCCTTGATATTACGGGTGTTGTAGTAATCGGCGGTGACGGTTCTTTCAGAGGCGCAAGAGCACTTACAAACGCAGGTGTAAATTGTATCGGCGTTCCCGGTACTATTGATAACGATATTGCCTGCTCTGAATATACAGTAGGATTTGATACAGCAATGAATACGGCTCTCCAGATGGTTGACCGTATCAGAGATACTGCGCAGTCACACGACCGTTGCTCAATTGTTGAGGTTATGGGCAGACGCTGCGGTGATATTGCATTGCAGACTGGTATTGCTACTGGTGCTACTGCAATTCTTGTGCCTGAAGTTCAATATAATATTGAAAGAGATGTTATCGCAAGAATTATTAACACTCAGAAAACCGGTAAAAAACACTTTATCATCGTTGTTGCAGAGGGCGTAGGCGGTGTTGTGGATCTTGCAAAGTATGTTGAACAGCGCCTTGGTATTGAGGCAAGAGCTACTGTCCTCGGACATGTTCAGAGAGGCGGCTCGCCTACTCTGCGTGACAGAGTTGTTGCAAGTGAAATGGGATACAAAGCTGTTCAGCTTCTTGAGCAGAACATAGGAAATCGTGTTGTCGTAATGCAGAACGGCAAAATCGTTGACCTTGACATTAACGAAGCTCTTGATATGCCGCGTGTCTTTGACAAAGAACTTTATAATATTGCAATGTCAATTTCAATCTGATTTATTTTTAGATTTTTTGTATTCTTTCTTGGGCGGACTATGTTCGCCCTTGATTTTTACTTTACAGAATGGCTTTGAGACGTTCGGACAAAACAGTTTTGGTAATATAGCATTTTTGTCTTAATTGCGTGTCGAGGCGCCCGAATTACCCGAAAGGAATCATAACTATGCTTTCCGATATACAAAAACTGACAGACGGATTAATTATATATTCAGCTTTAATATCTGATTTTGAAAAGCTTGATTTTAAAAATGACGCACTCGCAGGAGTACGTGCAAATTATTTCAACTCAAATAAACAGAGTCAGTATGATAAGTCTGAAATTTCTTTAGAAGAAAAAACATATAATATCTCTTATCGTATGAGTGAAAATGAGCCGTTATCGTGGAAAGTTACACGCAACAATCAGCCATTCCAGTCCGTTAAAAAAGCGACAGGTGGCGTTTACAGCGTTATTTTTTACAGCGAAAACGGAATAATATATAAAAGAGCTTTTTATGATAAGGCTCATAACTGGTTGCGTACCGAATATTACGACAGTAATTACGAGAACGTAAAAATTGCCGTTCTCGCTCCGAAAATAATTTCGGGAATTACTGCATTGCAGCTTGAAAGAATAAATATTGACGGAGAGAACAGTTTTTCTATTCTTTATCCGTCTGAATCTGTGCCTATGAAAAAGTGCACGGGACTGATTTACTCAAATGTGGGTATGCTCTGGTATGATGAAACATTCAGACCCGCAGATTTACCTGTTGATACTTTACCTGTAAATGACAGTGAAAACACCGGATTTAAATTTAATAATGCCGATGAAATATTTATGAAATCTCAGGCAGATGATTCTTTAGCTTTGACAGAAGCGGAGTATCTTGATGAAACAAACTGTAAAGATGATGAATCAGAGAATACTTCCGAGGAAAAGACTGATAAAAAAGAGCAAAACTATTCAGCTTACGATAAAATTGCCAACATACTTTCCGAGGCACAAAAAACAAACAAAGACTTGTTTGGTGAAATAATCAATCAGACATCAAGTGTTTTTTATGAGCAAGAAGAAAATCCTGATAAATTTGAAGAACTCGAAGCTCCTGCCGAGAAAGTTTTATCGGAAGATAATGACGGAGAAAATGAAGCTGATATGCAGACTAATTCAGAAAATGTCGAAAGTAGCTTTGTTTCCGATGAAGCACAGGAAGAATATGACAGCAAAGAAAACCCGGATTGCAATGTAATAATTCATACTAAATCGGGAAGATATGCTTATTTCGGTGATGTTGATGAAAACAACAACAGAACAGGACGTGGCAGAACAGTTACTCCGCAGGGACTTACATCTTATGACGGTGAGTATCTTGATGACAAAAGAAACGGATTCGGAGTTTGTTATTATAAAGAAGGCAATATAAACTATGTCGGAGACTGGGTAAACGGCAAACGAGAAGGCTGCGGCGTGGGTTATCGCCTGAGTGACGGTACAATGCACGCAGGAAAGTGGAGCGACAATTCTCCTGACGGTTGCGGTGCAAGATTTGATTCAAACGGTAATTTTATTGACGTATGTTTTTACAGCAGCGGAAAGCGAAACGGCAAGAGTGTATCCTTTGACGAAAACGGCAGAGTATTAATTAAAAACTGGGTTGACGGAGAGCTCGTTTCCGAGTTTGTAGTAGACGATGAGGCATAATTTATGGAAAAAATCAATGAAACACTAATTAAAATAATGCCTACTGTTTTGATGCTTATTGCAGTAATAGTAATCGGATTTGTTGCGGCAAAGCTGATAATAAGATTACTTAAGAATATCCTTATCAAAACAAATATGGATCATACGGCTGTTACTTTTATTATTTCACTTGTTAAGGTTATTCTCTACATAATCATAGCAATAACAGCTCTTGCAACTATAGGTGTAAATGTAGCGTCACTCATAACTGCTGTAGGTGCGGCGGCTTTGACGGCAGGACTTGCCTTACAGGACAGCTTGAGCAATCTTGTTAGCGGTATGATTATTCTGTTGAGTAAACCTTTTGTTGCAGGTGATATACTTGAATTTGAGGGAATAAAGGGAAGAGTAGAGAATATTAAAATTTTCTTTACAACGATTCATACCCTTGATAACAAGACGGTAACTATACCTAATTCACGTCTTACTTCAAATAATGTTGTCAATTGCACAATGGTTGATAAACGCAGAGTAGATCTGAAGTACACAATCAGTTATGACGATGACATTTCAAAGGTTAAGGGGCTTATATATACACTAATTTCTACAAATGATAAAATAATGAATGATCCCGAACCTGCTGTTCACGTTGGCGAGCATCTTGACAGCGGCGTTGAAATTATCGTTATGGTCTGGACAACACCCGATGATTACTACGACGTTTACTATTTTATGCAGGAAAACGTAAAACTCATTTTTGATAAAAATGGAATTACTATTCCTTATCCTCACGTTGTTGTAAAAAATCAAAAGTAAATTTTGTATAAACTGCTTTCATCAGTAAATAATAATGGTGTCGTATCAACGGCACCATTTTTTATATATAAGGATGATTGCTATGAAAAAATTATTATTATTACTCTCAGCGGCAGCAATTCTTGTTTTATCATTAGTAGGCTGCGGTATGGGAAATGCTGCGTCAGACGCCGCTTCGGGTGTTGGAAATGCAGCTTCTGACATTGCAAGCGGCGCAGGTTCAGCTGCAAGCGATATTGCAGATGGCTCGGTGACTGACCGTGACGGAATTATCGGCAATGAAAATGAAACAAAGAATAACACGCAGGATAATACTAAGAATAGTTCAGATAACCATTCTCAGAACAACTCACAAAATGCAACTAATGCTACAAAAGCGTCAGATGAGCTTGTTTAACTACACTGAACTGAATAATTTAAAGCATTTAAGCCTCGCATAAGTTCTGCGAGGCTTAAAAATTAATATTATATTTTATACTGCTTTTTCAAGCTCGTTTTTTAGCTGGTGTATGATTTTCTTTTCGAGTCGTGAAATGTATGACTGAGAAATTCCG
Organism: Ruminococcus sp.; assembly: GCA_051893995.1. Lineage (GTDB taxonomy): Bacteria > Bacillota > Clostridia > Oscillospirales > Acutalibacteraceae > Ruminococcoides. The sequence continues at coordinate 9,125 of JBJFHX010000113.1, read as the reverse complement.
AGCTTATCGGCAACCTGCTTTTGTGTGTGTTCCTTTTTACCATTCAGTCCGAATCGCAGTTCCATAATAAGACATTCACGCTCACCGAGTTTTGAAACAGCATGGAGTACAAGCTTTTTTTCAAGTTCATTTTCAATATTTATGTTAACAGTATCTGGTTCACTGCCGAGAATATCGCAAAGCAAAAGCTCATTTCCGTCCCAGTCGGTATTCAGCGGCTCGTCAATAGAAATTTCGTTTTTAAGCTGCGAGGACTTTCTGAGAAACATAAGAATTTCATTTTCAATGCAACGTGAAGCGTATGTTGCAAGTTTGATATTCTTTTCGGGTGAAAAAGTGTTCACTGCCTTAATGAGTCCAATTGTACCTATTGAAATCAAGTCCTCTGCACCTGCGCTGGGCGACTCAAACTTCTTTGCAATGTAAACAACAAGCCTTAGATTGTGAACAATCAGCGGCTCTCTTGCTTTTTCATCTCCGTTCATAATTTTCTCCATTACTGCTTGCTCCTCGTCCTTGCTGAGCGGTGGCGGGAGTGTTTCATTTCCGTTGATATAAAATACTTCATTTTCCGATAAAAACAACATTTTAATTCTGTAAAGGAAATTATGTATAAGCATTGCAGACCTCTCATTCGATATTTATTGAAATTTCATACGGAATCAGTGCCCGTATGTCACCTTTGATAACATTTTTGCATATACCTATATAAACATCATTGATTTCAACTCCGTTAATTTTTATTTTGTCTGGTTTAAAGCCCTTTAATATACCCTCACCTCCAAGACTATTAAACGGGATTATTCTTGTGTTTTCCTCATCGGGAATACATTTGTCAAGTAAATCTTCTTCGGCAATTATTACGTAATCGCCAGAAAAAGGCTCTTTAACATTACATCCGCTGTCAATTTTTGCACTGAACATAACCGTCTTTTCCGATAAATTAATTTCAACATTACAAATACCACCTCCGCATACACCTTTCGTCAACCTTTTTATAAGTTTGAGAATATAATAGCAGGCAAGAGTAAGAATAATAAGAACAACGGGGGAAATATTAAAGTAAACGGTGTCGTTGTATATTTCCAACCCTTTTGGTTTAAAAGCCGTATAAATGAAAATCATTATTCCGCAAAACGAAAAGGAAATAAAAAAGTATACTGCTACCCGTTTTATATAGCTTTTTAAACTGCATTTGCCAAAGGTTGAAAAGACAATTGCAGCGGCAGAAGCTATATCAAAAATTATGTTTATTCCGAACGGAAGCTCAGGCAGCAGGGCGGCAAGGCTGAAAAGTCCGCCAAGCAAACTTCCCAGAATCATTCTGCGGTATGATGTTCCAAGATGAAGAAACTTCTTTGTACAGAGAATTATGAAAAAATCAATGAAGATATTCACCGTAATCAATACGTCAATATAAACTGTTCTCATTATTTTCACCCCTTATAAATTATTGCACAGCCGCAAAATAATAAATGTCAAAATATGTACAGGAGGTAAAATTATATGTTGGTGGGAATTATTATCGGAATGTTCATCGGAGCTTTTATAGGTGTAAGTATAATGTGCCTGTTTTACTACACTAAGGACTGATACCTGACACTGAATAACTAATGTTTGGTATGAAAAAAGCCGGCTCAATTGAGTCGGCTTTACATATATAGTCTTGAATTTAAGATTTCAGATTTCTTTTTCCGAGAAATACAACAGCGAGCATACCCGAACCGACGTGAGTACCGATAACGGGACCAATGTCGCAAATCTGAACTTCCTTGCACATACCCTTGATTGCTTTCTTAAGTTCAAGGGCACCCTGTTTATTGTCGGCATGTGCAACAAATACGATGTTATCCTTGTTATTCTCACCGTCACGTTCAAGATGTTTTACAAGTGTAGGTATGATGTTACTTTTACCTCTGATTTTGCCGACGTTAACAAGGCGTCCTCCATCATCAACGCTGATTAACGGTTTAATCTGTAAGGCTTTGCCGAACGTAGCAGTGACAGCAGAAATTCTTCCGCCTCTTTTAAGCTGGTCAAGGTCGTCAACGACAAACCAATGACTTAATTTAAGCCTTGTTTCTTCAATAAATTCAGCAAGCTCGTCTATTGAAGCACCTCCAGAGTACTTTTTGCCTGAAAGATATACGAGTAATCCAAGTCCTGCTGAGTCGCATAGAGAGTCAATAGTTATAATCTTTCTGTCAGGATATTTTTCTTTTAAGTCATTAACAGCCATAAGACAGGTGTTGTATGTTCCGCTTAAACCTGTTGAAATACCAGTGTAAAGAATATCCTTTCCTGCTTTTAGATAGGTTTCAAAATAATTTGTAAAGCTGTTGTAGTTAATCTGAGAAGTTTTAGAGTCAACACCTTTTTTGATTTTATCGTAAAATTCATCAAGGCTCATCATTCTTGCATCAGGATAGTGAAGATAGGACTTTCCTTCCATCTGAAATTCCATAGGGATAACCTCAACACCGATTTCACTAACCTGTTTTACTGTTAAATCGCAGGATGCGTCTGTCATAAAAACATAATCCATATTTACATCTCCTAAATAAGTATATGATATATAAGCAAATAAATACAAGTACATTTTATCAAATCAATTACTAAAAGTCAACGAATACAATTGTTATTATATTCATATATATGAAAAAAGAGGAGAGTGACTTGAGTGAACTGCCGATTTGCCGATTTGCGTCATAAAGAAGTTATTAGTGCCTGCGACGGTACACGACTGGGATTTGTAGATGATGTTATTGTGGATACAAAAACGGCTTGTGTTGTATCTTTTGTAATATTTGGTCGAATGAGCTTCTTCGGACTGTTCGGAAAATGTGAGGATTATATTATTCCCTGGGAGAAAATTCAGCTTATCGGAGAGGATACAATCATCATTTCCTGCAAAACTCCAAACCCGGTAAAAAGGCAGAAAAAACGCCGTTTTCATCAAAAAAATTAAAAAAATTTACTTTCTCACTGCACGGCAAAATAAACTAAGAAAAGCAGTGAAATATGTTTAATTTGCACAACTTATAATTTCTTTATGAAATTAAAGAGAAATCTTGTTACAATTTAATTACAAAGTTTACAAGCAAAAAACGGGGTCAGACTTGCAATTTGATTTTTTTTGTGTTTTAATACAGTTGAAATTGTGTGTTTGATAAAATTTTAACGACTAAAGGACGTAGCACTCATTTAATAATCATTTTATTTGATTAACAATTAATTATTAATTGTGTGAGTGCAGAAATCACAGGGAGGATAAATTTTTGAGAGCGACAAAATATAAGCATTACGGAAGCGAAAGCAAATCAGAAAAGAAGGTTAATAAAACCTCCAAGCCGAAGTCAGGCAAAAAGGTGAAAGCATTTTCTTTTGCGTTTGCTCTTTCTCTGGCAGCAGTTGCACTTATCGTGCCTACTACAACACTTGCACCCGATGTTGACGCTTATGAAGACAGCAAAGCGGCTTCGTATTCAGTAGGTGACGCTGATGAGTTTGCAGCAGTTATTACCGATAACTGTGTAATTGAAACAACTGTTCCGTTAACCCAAGAGGAAACTACCGTAGCGCCAACAACAAAGAAAACAACAAAAGAAACAAAGCCTACTGAGGCTGCAACCGAAGCTGAAACAGAAGCTAAAGAGTCAACCAAAGAGTCCTCTGAGGCAGAAATAAGCAAAAGCAGTGTTGAACTCAGCGAAAATTCCGAATACAGCGAAAGCTATGCGGAATATCAGGAAGAAAGCAGCAATGATTATTCCTACAACACAGGCAGCTATCTTATAGGCATAAGCAATCCTGATTATAACTACAGTCCTTCACCTGTTTCTCTTTCATCATATGACAGAGCAAAGCTTGAAAGACTTGTTATGGGGGAGGCCGGAAGCATGGGATACAACGGTTGTGCACTTGTTGCACAGTGCATCAGAGATGCTATGAACCGTTCAAACACCACTTCTATTGACAGAATAATTTCAGAATACCAGTATTATGCACCTACAAATAAAGAGCCTAATCAGACAGTTAAAGACGCTGTATCATACATATTTGATCAAAACGGCTCAGCCGTACAGCACAGAATACTCTGTTTCTATACGGGTTCAAGTAATTGGCACGAAACACAGAATTTCATCGTAGGTTGCGGAAATGTAAGATTTTTCGATTTAAATGCATAATTGAGTATTAAATATTTGTAAAAATCAAGTGTTTTTCTAAAAAAGCACTTGATTTTTTTCTTTTTTATGGTATAATATATAAGCATTTCGCACGCTGATGCTTGTCGGCAGGGTGGCATAATTGCTTATTGCGCCGATAAAATCAAGGCACAGCGGAGGTTTTAACCTAAGGAGGAAATTAAAAATGGCAGTAGTTTCTATGAAACAGCTCCTGGAGGCCGGCGTACACTTCGGTCACCAGACAAGAAGATGGAACCCCAAGATGGCAGAGTACATCTTCACAGAACGTAACGGTATCTACATCATCGACCTTCAGAAGAGCGTTAAAAAGCTCGAGGAAGCTTACAACTTTGTTCGTGAGATTTCCGCAGAAGGCAAGAGCGTACTTTTCGTTGGTACAAAGAAGCAGGCTCAGGATTCCGTTAAGGAAGAGGCAGAGCGTGCAGGCGCTTACTATGTAAACGCAAGATGGCTCGGCGGTATGCTTACAAACTTCTCAACAATCCGCAGAAGAATTGCTCGTTTAAAGCAGCTTCGTGCTATGCAGGAAGACGGCACATTTGACCTTCTCCCCAAGAAGGAAGTTATTAAGCTCAATCTTGAGATTGAAAAGCTCGAGAAGTTTATGGGCGGTATCAAGGATATGACAGAGATGCCCGGTGCACTCTTCATCGTTGACCCCAGAAAAGAAAGAATTGCAGTTTCAGAAGCTAAGAAGCTCAATATCCCGATTGTTGCAATCGTTGATACTAACTGCGATCCCGATGAAATTGACTATGTAATTCCCGGTAATGACGACGCTATCCGTGCAGTAAAGCTTATTGCAGGCGCAATGGCTAACGCTGTAATCGAAGGCAGAGAAGGTCAGATGGGTGCAGCTGCTGTTGAAGAAACAGAAGAAGAAACAGCTGAATAATTATAATTTTTAAATTACTTTTCGAAAGGATGTATTCATAATGGCAGCATTTACAGCTCAGGATGTAAAAGCACTCAGAGAGAAAACAGGCTGCGGCATGATGGATTGCAAAAAGGCACTCACAAATGCTGACGGCGATATGGATAAGGCAATTGACTTCTTAAGAGAACAGGGTCTTGCTAAGCAGGCTAAAAAGGCAAGCAGAGTTGCCGCTGAAGGCGTAGCTTACGCTTGCACAAGCGATGACCTTTCTGTAGGCGTTGTAATTGAAGTAAACGCTGAAACAGACTTCGTTGCAAAGAACGATTCATTTATGGATTTTGTTAAGGCTTGCGCTGAAACAGTTATGAAGCAGAATCCCGCTGATGTTGAGGCTCTTCTTGCTCTTCAGGCTGAAGGCACAACACAGACAGTTGCTGAGCTTTTACAGGAAAAGGTTCTTACAATCGGTGAGAACATTCAGATTCGTCGTTTTGAGCGTATGGAAGGTGCTTGTGTTGCTTACGTACACGCAGGCGGAAAAATCGGCGTTCTTGTTAACTTTGACACAGACCTTGCTTCTAATCCCGAATTCGTTGCTTACGGCAAGGACGTTGCAATGCAGATTGCAGCTCTTAACACACAGTACCTCACAGAGAAAGATGTTCCTGCTGATGTTATCGAGCATGAAAAAGAAGTTATGCGCCAGCAGGTAATCAACGAGGGTAAGCCCGAAGCAATCGCTGATAAGATTGTAATGGGTAAGATTGGCAAGTTCTATAAGGAAAACTGCCTTGTAGATCAGGAGTTCGTTAAGGACAACAAGCAGACAATAAAGCAGTACACTCAGAACACTGCTAAGGCTCTCGGCGGTTCTATCGAAATCAAGAAGTTCGTTCGTTTTGAAAAGGGCGAAGGCATTGAGAAGAGACAGGACGATTTTGCAGCAGAAGTTGCAAGCATGGTAAAATAATTCTATTAATTGCAATTTTATAATTCCCGCCTTAATTGGCGGGGATTTTTGCGTTATAGGGTTTTTGTCAATTTTAAATATATTATAGGTGAATATTATGAAAAAAATGACATTTAAATTAGGCGCATTAGCTTTAATCATAGTCCTTGCGATTGCTTCAACAGTAAGTGCAGGAGCTGCTCAGACGAACAGTGAAGCTGTTTCTACATACTCATCAGACTTCAAATTGCTTTCGTCAACTGTTGATTTATCTGATAATCAGATTTATTTTTCTCGCTATAATACACCATCAAATTCAATTTATCTTGGTTCATTTACTGATGAGAACTACAACAAATATTCCGTTAAATTCTCAGAGCTTATGTCAGGCGGCAAAATTCTTTCGCTTCCGAATAATCAGAAGTATAAGTTTTCGTTACGCTATGATTTAGGCTCAAGCGGAGGCGGCAGCTCTGACGGTACATATCGCTCATACTCCAACACGGGAGGAACATACAGAAAGGTTAGAGTTAAGCTTTCAACCTTTCTTAACAGCGAATATGATTCAAAATTTGCTTCCGACGGCTCGGTTACTAACACAGATTCAACCTACGGCAGTCATACATTCAGATTTGGTGATGTTGATATTACTTCTGACGGAAGCAAATATTACAGCGGAATGTGCGTCAGAAGCGGTGCGGCTATAACTGCTGTAACCCCCAATTCAAAAGGTGAAATTGAATTTTATCTTGATACAGCCATTGGCTCGGGTGCCAATGTATGCACTGACTTTTATATTATATATAAGTATAATGACGGCAGAACCTCATATATAGGTGGAGGAGGAAGTACAGGTAGCCCTTTACACGCACTTAGATTTGGTGACGCTGATTCAAGCTGCTATGTGAATGTCAGCGACGCTACAAAAATTCAGTCTGCAATTGCAGGTGAGTGCTCATTGAATAATTTGCAAACTTTTGTTTCCGATGTAAATTTGGATAACAATATTAGTATCAAAGACGTAACCTGTATTCAGAAATATCTTGCAGGTTTAGATTATTGATGCTGAGAATATTAAAATCCCGTCGCTTATGCGGCGGGATTTTTTGCACAGTGAAAATTTTTAATAATAGAATCTGATAAATTTGATATTGTAAAAATCACAGGTTGTAAGATCGTTGGTGTCAAGCTCATTAATCAGGATATAGTTTGACGCAACGCCAAGCAAAAATCCGGATTTTGTAACGATAGTATTTGAACCTACAAGAAAGTCAATAGATACTCGTCTGCCAATCTGCGTTCTTAAAAAACCGTTTAAATATTGCAGGCTTTCTGCCGTAACGGGATACGGGTGCTGTATATCGGTAATACCTTCCATAAGACTGCTTTCAAGGGGCTGCTGAATTGTTGCACCGTAGTCAAATGTTGTTGCCGGGGTAGATGGAGCAACATTTTGGTTGCTGCTTACATTTTCCTGTAACCCCTGCTGTGTAGTTGTGCCGCTTGCGGCAGTCTGCGAAGAAGTGCCTGTTTGGCCGATTTGCTGATTATGATAAGCAGCTATCTGCTCAACGGATGGAATTATATATTTTTCCTGATTTACGACATTAGGAACACAACCTTGCATATTACAGCCGTTCTGTGAAAAACCATAGAAATCTCCGGGATTGAGTCCCTGATTCAGAGTAGTATTAAAAGCTTCATTAGGAATAAAGCTTGTCGGTTGCATTGTGCCTGTGCTTGTGTTGCCAGTATTCTGATTTGCCATTATTATCACCCTTATGTCTTGGAATAAGCTTGAGTAGGAGAGTAGAAGCAGTGGTCGCCGATACGGTTATAAATAACCCCGATATTGGACGGGAAATAGTTCGGACACGTCGGAGAGAACGGATTAAAATAAAACAGTGAATCCCCGACAGAGCTTGCCGTATTTCCTGCAAGTGCCCAGTCGGCAATTTCATAGTGTATATCTTCCGGAACCATATTGTAAATATTCTGCGAATTGTATGCTCCGCCAATCGAGGTTTTCAGGCAGGTAAACTGATTTGGCTGTTCAATAATTGCTCTGACATCACCGCCGTTGCTCACTCTGGCAAATTCGCCTTCAGTTGCATTGGCTCTGTTTATTATGACTGATGCAACAGCTCTCATTCCGTCGTCGCCTTCACCGCCTGCTTCGCACTTCAGTAGTCTTGCAAAAAGCTCTCTTGTATCAAATGCCATTTAATCACCTGCTGATTTGTCGTTCAATTTATAGTATGCTTATTCCTGTTTTTCGTTACTGGTCAGCAGGCTAGGTGATAAATATTCTGATATAGAATTAATGTTAATTATTCTCTTCAAGCCAGCGCACTGCACAATGGGCAAGGGCAGAAGCACCGATAGGGCAGACTTCCTCGTTAAAACGCACCTTTGGATTGTGTGCCGAATATGCACCACGTTCATCAGGAAATCCCGCAGAAAGATAGATAAAAGCGGATGGAATTTTTTCTGCAATAACAGCAAAGTCCTCCGATGCATTTGCCTGCATATTAGGATAAGGCGTTATTCCCGGAATGTTTATTTCCTGCATAAAGCCTGCAATTTGCTCAGTAAATTTCCTGTCACAGATAAGGGGAGGAACCTCGGATAGCGGAGTTATCTTAGCTTTTGCACCGTTAATTTCAGCAATTCCGTTTGCAATCTCCCTGATTTTGCCAACGAGCAATTCTCTTTCGTGCTTGTCATTTGTGCGCAGAGTACCTTCAAGCACTGCTGTATCGGGGATAATGTTTGCTGCGTTTCCGCTTTGGAATTTTCCAACAGTAAGAACGCAGTTTTTCTCGGGATTTGAGTTTCTGGCTATCAGCCCTTCGAGTGCAGTGTAAATCTGAACAGCAGAGTGAATAGGGTCAACAGTGAGGTTTGGATATGCACCGTGACCGCCTTTACCTGTTACTGTAATTCTGAAACCGTCTACCGAGGACATCATAACGCCTCCGCTGTTGTACATAAATAGTCCGATAGGCAATTTACCGGGTGCAACGTGAAAAGCGAGTGCAGCGTCGGGCGTAGGGGTTTCAAGAATTCCGTGTTCAATCATATTTTTACT
>JBJFHX010000112.1:0-13184 GCA_051893995.1 Ruminococcus sp. | reverse complement strand
AAAATGATAGGAATTATTTGTGCAATGCAGATTGAGGCTGACGGAATAATCGCCCTCTGCGAAAACGTAAAAACAAAAACTGAGGCTAAAATGAAATTCACTCTCGGCACTCTCCACGGCAAGGACGTTTGTGTTGTGGTGTGCGGAGTGGGTAAAGTCAACGCCGCAATGTGTGCGCTTATGATGATTGAAAAATACAAGCCCGACCTTGTGCTTAACAGCGGCGTTGCAGGCTCGCTTTCGCCGATTGTCGGCATAGGCGACATTGTGGTTGCCACAAAGTCGGTTGAGCACGATATGAACGGTACTGCTCTCGGTGACAAACAGGGTGAAATCACATTCCCCGACGGCAATATGATGTTCTTTGAGTGCGACAAGCAGGCTTCTACTCTGCTCGCCGCAATATGCAGGGAAATTCCCGACACAAAGGTTGCGCAGGGAATTATCGCAAGCGGCGATATTTTTGTTTCCGACCGCAAGCAGAGGTTTAAGATTAACGACCGCTTCGGTGCGCTTGCGTGTGAAATGGAGGGTGCGGCTATCGGCCACGTCTGCGTAAGATGTGAAGTGCCCTATGGAATTATCCGTGCAATTTCAGATGATTTAGATGAGAACAAGGGTATGGACTTCGTAAAATTCTGCGAGCTTGCAAGCAAAAAAACCGTTGCGGCTGTAAGCGGCTTTGTGAAAGCGTATTCCGACAAAATCTGAGTTTTGCTTCAATATATAAATCAGTGTTGTATTTATTGACAAATTATGATATAATTTCTGCGGATAAGGCGACCTGAACGGTAGGCGGTTAAGTCTTGCCCCTGCAAGGGGGTGTTGCTGATGGAGTACATAACATTATTAGTTTTAATATTGATAATTGTTTTTTATACTGTCATTGCAATAAAAAAGAAATAAACCGCCACTCTCCACAGTAGACGGTTTATTTTTTTAATAATAGTCTATAGGGGCTAACCGCTTATCGGTAGCCTTATCTGTTTCTATTATATCAGATTTAAATCATTTGTCAAGCGTACATTCATTTGAGTGTACGCTGTTCTATATTCCGACAAAATCTGAGTTTTTCTATTGACAATAACGCTTTAATTAAGTAAAATTAATAATTAGTCATTGATTTTTGATACCTGATATATAAGGAGAGATATATAATGCAGCTTACAGGTGCAGAAATAATTTGTGAATGTCTGCTTGAGCAGGGTGTTGACACCGTTTTCGGTTATCCCGGCGGTGCGGCGCTGAATACATATGACGCCCTTTACAAGTACAGCGACAGAATCAATCATATTCTCACGGCTCACGAACAGGGAGCTTCCCACGCCGCTGACGGCTACGCACGTTCAACAGGAAAAACAGGCGTTGTTATGACAACCTCGGGCCCCGGTGCTACAAACATTGTAACCGGACTTGCAACAGCCAACATCGACAGTATTCCGCTTGTTGCAATTACAGGCAACGTAACAACCGACCAGCTCGGACGTGACAGCTTTCAGGAGGTTGACATCGTCAACATAGTAAAGCCTGTTACAAAGGCAAGCTATCTTGTTGAAAAGGTCGAGGACCTCGCCGACACTATCCGCAAGGCTTTTGCTCTTGCACAACACGGCAGAAAAGGTCCCGTACTCGTTGACGTGCCAAAGGACGTAACTGCAAACAAAACAGAATTTACTCCCAAAGAGCCCGAAAAGCCCGAGCTTTTTGAAATAAAGAATCCCGAAAGCGTAAGACGTGTTCAACAGCTTATCAGAAACTCAAAACGTCCGATGATTTACGCAGGCGGCGGTATTTTAAGCGCAAACGCAAGCCCCGAATTCAGGGCATTTGCAGAGCTTATCGACGCTCCCGTTTGCTGTTCGCTTATGGGACTGGGCTGTATTCCTGCAAGACACCCGCTTTGTGTGGGCAACATAGGTATGCACGGCGGATACGAATCGGGGATGGCCACTGCCGAATGTGACCTTTTGATTGCGTGCGGAGCAAGATTCTCCGACCGTGTTGCAGGCGACCGTGAAAAATTCGGCGAACAGGCTAAGATTGTTCAGCTTGAAATCGACGAAAAGGAAATCAACAAGAATGTTAAGGTTGACGAGTACATTCTCGGCGACATCAAGAATATTTTAATCGCACTTACAGTCGGTCTTGAACAGCAGAAGCACGAGGACTGGCTTGCAAAGATTGAGGAGTGGAAGCACCACTTTGACGATGTAAAAGCTCCCGAAAGCGAATATCCGCTTCCGCAGGATATTTTACAGGCAATCAACGAAATCAAGGCTGACGAGGACATTATTGCAACCGACGTAGGTCAGCACCAGATGTGGGTTGCTCAGTACAGCAAAATTGAAGCGAGAAAAACCCTGCTTACCTCAGGCGGAATGGGCACAATGGGATTCGGTATGGGTGCCGCAATCGGCGCACAGGTTTCTCACCCTGACAAGAGAGTTTTCCTTATCACGGGTGACGGAAGCTTCCATATGAACTTAAACGAGCTTGTAACAATGAAGTCGTATGATTTGCCTGTTGTAATGGTTGTTATGAACAACAGCGTGCTCGGTATGGTAAGACAGTGGCAGAAGCTGTTTTACGGCAGTCGTTTTTCGCAGACCGACCCCCACAGAGCAACGGATTTTGTAAAGCTTGCAAACGCATTCGGCGTTGAGGGAATGAGAATTACAAAGCCCGAGGAAATCAAGCCTGTTTTACAGAAGGCGTTTGATTTGAAAAAGCCCGTTCTGGTTGACTGCGTAATCAGCCCCGACGTGAACGTTCTGCCGATGATTCCTCCGGGAAAAACAATCGCAGAAATCGTAACTGAAATGTAGCAGGGTGCCTTAAGCAGGGTAGCCCTTGGTCGAGACAATTTGGAAATAGAAGTCAGTTTAGTTTTTATAGTGTAGGGAACAGTCTTGACTGTTCCGCAGGATTACATCTGACCTATAGGTAATCGGAACGGTCAAGACCGTTCCCTACATTTATTAATACATAAATTAATTCGGGCAACAAAGTTTTATTCTATTGCAAGCTATTCGCTCGACTAAAACTCCACACTAATAATAGTTGGTGATACTATGACCAAAGGTGAAATTGCAAAACAGAATTTTGAAAGCGGCTACAACTGCGCTCAGGCGGTACTGCTTGCATTCTGCGACGAGCTCGGCTTTGACAAACGCACTGCCGCAATGCTTGCCGCTCCGTTCGGCGGAGGTATGGGCAGACTGCGAGAGGTCTGCGGAACAGTCAGCGGAATGTATATGGTGCTCGGACTTGCTCTGGGTGACGATGAAAAGTCACAGCTTTACAAAAATGTTCAGTCGCTTGCGGAAAAATTTAAAGCAGACAACGGCTCGATAATCTGCCGTGATTTGCTCGGACTTCGCATAAAGGGCAAGGACGACCCCACTCCGCAAAAGCGTACGGCTCAGTATTACAAAAGCCGTCCCTGCTCCGAGCTTTGCCGCTATGCAGCAGATTTAATTGACGAATTTCTTTCCAAAAACAAAAAGGATAATTTATGAAATCAAAGGAAATAAAGCTTATTGCCCTCGACCTTGACGGCACTGTTCTTACCGACAGCAACACGCTTTCCGACAGGGTGAAACGCTCGCTTGAAAAGGCGATTGCAAGCGGAATTGAGGTTGTTGCCGCAAGCGGCAGACCGTATGCATCAATGCCCAAAAATGTGCTTGAAATTGAGGGGCTTAATTACTCGATAACATCAAACGGAGCGGCTGTTCACGACAAAAGCGGCAGACGTATTCATTCAAGCCTGATAAATGAAGAGGATGTTATAAGCCTGCTGAAAATCACCGAAGGGTACGATTTGATTTTCGAGGCTTACGTTGACGGACTGACCTACACCGACAGCCGATACACTTCAAATCCGCTGAAATACGGCTGTAGTGAGGCTTACGTTGACTACGTCAAGGCGTCGCACGGTCACATTGAAAATATGCGTGACTTTATCTGCAATCACCGCAAAGAGCTTGACAGCATTGAAATTATCTGCACCGACGCAAAAAAAAGAGCGCACATAAGACAGCTTATCAGCGACAACACAAGCGGATTTTACATAACCTCGTCGTCCAAGAATTTCATTGAATTTATGGACAAAAGCGCAACAAAGGGCAGTGGTGTTGAGTGGCTTTGCACTCATCTGGGCGTTGAGAAAAAACACACCTGTGCCTGCGGAAATGCCGATAATGACGCAGATATGATTGAACAGGCAGGACTTGGTGCGGCAGTTGAAAATGCGTCAAGGCTTTGTCTTGACTGCGCCGACATCATCGTTCCGTCAAATAACAGTGACGGCGTTGCAAGGCTGATTGAAATTATACTTGATAAAAATAAACAGGACAGCTCATGTTGAAGTGCTGTCCTGTTGTTTTTTCAGACAAGATGTGATATAATTTTTACGGATAAGGCAACCTATACGGTAGGCGGTTAAGTCTTGCCCCTGCAAGGGGGTGTTGCTGATGGAGTACATAATAATAGTTTTAGTAATTATGTTATATACAATCATTGCAATAAAAAAGAAATAAACCGCCAACCTCCACAGTAGACGGTTTATTTTTAAATTGATTTTCTGTAGGGGCTAACCGCTTATACGGTCTGCCTTATCTGTTTTTATTATATCAGATTTTCAAAAATTGTCAAGTCAGCATTTACTCAACTTCGCTATCGGAAATTCTTTCGTACTCGTAGCCGTTAAGTTTGAGCTTAGCACCCTCAAACGAATACTCGTACTCGTCTGTCATTTCGCCGCCCATTGAATAGGTTGCAGTAAGCTTTGAACCGTCAGCCGTATAAGCGGCGTAGTTGAACATTGTGTTGTACTGATTGTGATACATTATTCCGCTTTCGTCAAAGTAAAAAGTTTCCTCGTCCTCCGACTTCCACGCACCGAGCAGTTCCTCGTCAATTTTTACATTATCAACGCTCGGAACGCAGTCAAAGCTTTCGACCCTTTGCATGGTAGTCGTTGAGCCATCCTCGTTTTTGGTGAGCGTAATTGTGTTCTTATCGTCGGAGAGCTTGTAGGTGTATTCGCCGTTGAGTCCGAAAATCATCTGGGTTGTAAAGGTGTTTTTGCCGTTCTTCTGCTCAACCTCGTATTTGCCGAAGTAGCCTGAGTTGTCAATAACCATAGCCGCTTTGCCCTCGCCGCTGAAGCTGAAAACAAAACTGCCGTACTGAGCACCCTCGCCCTCTGTGATTTTCCACGCACCCGTAAAATCGTCGCCGTTTTCGGCGTATTTCGGGAACGGAAGATTTGTGTTTGCGTTATTGTTTTTCGGAGTTTCTGCCTGAGTCGTTTCCTGAGCTGACGTTGCAGAGGTTGTGCTCTGCTGCCCCGACGATGACGAGCCGTTGTCGCCGCAGCCTGAAAAAGCCGCCGCAGTTACGGCTATGAGTAAAAGTGAAATGATTTTTGCGTATATTTTTTTCATATTGAATTCCTTTCGGTTAAGTTTGAAATAAGAAAATAAAAACTTTAATATCTCAATTTTATATTTTATAACCGTCATTGTCAATATACAAAATAAATGATAAAAATTTATCAGGATTTGTTTTGCTGGTTTTCCGTTTCCCATAAAATAACATTTGTGTTATAACGCTGACGGTGTGCAAAAATCCTGCTTATATTATGAAACTAAAATGTCGAAAAGGCTTTACAAACAGTGATTTTAGTGATAAAATCAAGGGTGATACAGTATATATTTGTTTATACTTGTGTATTCACAACTTCTGCGGCAAAATTTTAAATATTTTCCGCTGATTATTAAAGGAGGACAATTCCAATGGCAAGAAAAATGAAAACCATGGATGGTAACAGCGCTGTTGCTCACGTTTCCTATGCGTTTACAGACGTTGCTGCTATCTATCCTATCACACCTTCTTCCGTAATGGCTGACCTTACCGACAAATTCTCGGCACAGGGCGTTAAGAACCTTTTCGGAAGAGAAGTTCAGGTAACAGAAATGCAGTCCGAGGGCGGCGCTTCAGGTGCTGTTCACGGCTCACTCGCAGCAGGCGCTCTGACAACTACATACACAGCATCACAGGGCTTGCTCCTTATGATTCCTAATATGTACAAGATGGCAGGTGAGCTTCTCCCCGGTGTAATCCACGTTTCGGCTCGTGCGCTCACAAGCCACGCTCTTTCAATTTTCGGTGACCACTCCGATATTTACGCTTGTCGTCAGACAGGTTATGCAATGCTCTGCTCAAACAACCCTCAGGAATGTATGGACCTTGCAGCAGTTGCTCACCTTGCAGCAATCAAGGGCAGAGTTCCCTTCCTCCACTTCTTTGACGGTTTCAGAACTTCTCACGAGGTTCAGAAGATTGAAGAGTGGGATTATGCAGATCTTGCAGATATGCTCGACTGGGACGCTGTTGAAGAGTTCCGCCGTCGTTCACTCAACCCCGAGCACCCCGTAACAAGAGGTACTGCTCAGAACGACGATATCTTCTTCCAGGCAAGAGAAGCTTGTAACAAGTACTACGACGCTGTTCCCGAGGTTGTAGTTGAATATATGAACAAAGTAAACGCTAAAATCGGCACTGACTACAAGCCCTTCAACTACTACGGTGCAGAGGACGCTGAGCACGTTATCGTTGCTATGGGTTCTGTCTGCGACTGTGCAGAAGAAGTTGTTGACTACCTCAACGCAGCAGGCGAGAAGGTTGGTCTTCTTAAGGTTCGTCTTTACAGACCTTTCGTTGCTGACTATATGCTCAGCGAGCTTCCCAAGACTGTCAAGACAATCTCTGTTCTCGACAGAACAAAGGAACCCGGCTCAATCGGTGAGCCTCTCTACCTTGACGTTCTTGCTGCTATCAACGGCTCTGACTTCGCAGGCGTAAAGGTATTCACAGGCAGATACGGCCTCGGTTCAAAGGATACAACACCCGGCGACATCATCGCTGTTTACAGAAACGCTGAAAGCGAAGCTCCCAAAAAGAGATTCACAATCGGTATTGTTGACGACGTTACAAACCTCTCACTCCCGATTGTTGAGAATCCCGACACAACTCCCAAGGGTACACACAGCTGTAAGTTCTGGGGCCTCGGTGCTGACGGTACTGTTGGTGCTAACAAGAACTCCATCAAAATCATCGGCGACAACACAGATATGTACGCTCAGGGCTACTTTGCATATGACTCAAAGAAGTCAGGCGGTCTTACAGTTTCTCACCTCCGTTTCGGTGATACACCCATCAAGTCAACCTACTACATTTCAAAGGCTGACTTCGTAGCTTGCCATAACCCCTCATACGTTGACAAGTACGACATTGTTGACGACCTCAAGGAAGGCGGTTCATTCCTTCTTAACTGTCCGTGGGACGTTGAGGAGCTTTCCGAAAGACTTCCCGGCAAGATGAAGAAAATCCTTGCTGAAAGAAATATTAACTTCTACACAATCGACGGTATCAAGATTGGTAAGGAAATCGGTCTCGGCGGCAGAATCAACACAGTTCTTCAGTCCGCATTCTTCAAGATTGCAGACATTATCCCTGCTGAAAAGGCAAAGGAGCTTATGAAGGCTGCTGCTAAGAAATCATATATGAAGAAAGGTCAGGCTGTCGTAGATATGAACTACGCTGCTATCGACCGTGGTATGGAAGACCTCAAGAAGGTTGAAATTCCTGCTGACTGGGCTAACTGCACAGACGACGCTGTTGCAGATAAGGCTGAAGGTCAGGGCGCACTCGTTGAGTACGTAAACGGCATCTTAAAGCCCGTTAACTCCTACAAGGGTAACCAGCTCCCCGTATCCTCATTTATGGATCACGTTGACGGTACAGCTCCCAACGGCTCTGCTGCATTCGAAAAGAGAGGCATCGCTGTTGACGTTCCCGAATGGAACTCAGAGAATTGTATCCAGTGTAACAAGTGTGCAATCGTTTGTCCTCACGCTGTTATCCGTCCCGTTCCTATGACTGACGCAGAGGTTGCTGCCGCTCCCGAGGGAACAGACGCAATTCCTATGATCGGTCTTAAGGACTTAAAGTTCGTTATGACTGTTTCAACTCTTGACTGTACAGGCTGCGGCGCTTGCGCTAACGTATGTCCGGGCAAGAAGGGCGAAAAGGCTCTCACAATGAAGCCTATCGACTCACAGCGTTCAAAGCAGGCTATCTTTGATTACGCTCTTACAATAGATGAGAAACCCGAGGTTGCTGAGAAGTTCAAGTTTTCAACAGTTAAGGGCAGCCAGTTCAAACAGCCGCTCCTCGAGTTCTCAGGCGCTTGCGCAGGCTGCGGTGAAACACCTTACGCTAAGCTCGTTACACAGCTCTTCGGTGACAGAATGTTCATCGCTAACGCAACAGGCTGTTCATCAATCTGGGGTGCTTCTGCTCCTGCAACACCTTACACAACTAACAAGAAGGGCTTCGGTCCTGCTTGGCAGAACTCACTGTTCGAAGACAACGCAGAGTTCGGTCTCGGTATGGCTCTCGGTCAGAAGGCTATCCGCAACAGACTTATTGAATATGTTGAAAATATCCAGAAGGATACTGACAGCGCTGACCTCAAGACAGCTTGTCAGAACTACCTCGATACAGTAACAGACTCAACCGCAAGCCGTGCTGCAACAGACGTTCTTATTGCAGAGCTTGAAAAGAACACAGACGACGCTAAGGTTGGCGAGCTTGTTAAGAAGACACTTGTTGACAAGGACGAGCTTGCTAAGAAGTCAATGTGGATCTTCGGCGGCGACGGCTGGGCTTACGATATCGGCTTCGGCGGTCTTGACCACGTTATCGCATCAGGCGAGAACGTAAACATCCTCGTATTCGATACCGAGGTTTACTCCAACACAGGCGGTCAGGCTTCAAAGGCTACTCCTGTCGGCTCTGTTGCACAGTTCGCAGCAGCAGGTAAGGCTGTTAAGAAGAAAGACCTCGCAGCTATCGCAATGAGCTACGGCTATGTATACGTTGCACAGTGCGCTATGGGTGCTGACAACAATCAGGTACTCAAGGCTATGGTAGAGGCTGAAAGCTACAACGGTCCTTCACTCATCATCTGCTATGCTCCCTGTATCAACCACGGTATCAAGGGCGGTATGGGAATTGCACAGCTCGAGGAGAAGAAGGCAGTTGAGGCAGGCTACTGGAATATGTTCCGTTTCGATCCTCGTCTTGCTGACGAAGGAAAGAATCCGTTTATCCTTGACAGCAAGGCTCCTTCTGCTTCTTACCGTGACTTCATTATGGGCGAAGTTCGTTACAACTCTCTGACACGTTCATTCCCTGAAAGAGCAGAAGAGCTCTTCACACAGGCTGAAAAGGTAGCAGAGCAGAAGTACGCTCATCTTGAAAAGCTCGCAAGCTTTGACGATGCAAACTGATTCGACTGATTCTTAATCGGAATTAATATCAAATAATTAACCGCAGAGGCAGGCACTAAACCTTGCTTCTGCGGTTTTTGCAAGTAAACGATAATAATTTAAGTGTGGAGTTTGGAGTGTGGAGTTTTAGTCGAGTGGATAGGTTGGAATAATTCAAAAGTTAAATGCCCGAATTTATTCATATGCGGCATTGCCGCAAAGATGATTTTTTGTATTGTAGCGGCGAACTGTGTTCGCCGAAATGTATAAATTGTTTCACAATTTATACATAGGGACGTCTGGGAAGCCGTCCCCTACGGCAATAGAGGAAATGTTTGAATTTAATTTCGTAGGGGACGGGTTCCTACACGTCCCGAAACATTACCGATATATCAATCTATAATTCGGGCAACCGTTTTATCCAAACAATCCGACTTTTCCACTCGATTTGCCTGCGGCGGCTCGCCGCTAAATTTGCTTATGCAAAAAACACTTTTATATCACAAACCTCTTGCAAAACTAAATCAAATGCACTATAATTGTATTACAACATATAATATAATTATAACAAAGGCAGATGATTTATCTTGACTGATATTACGATAGCTGTAGCAATAGGGATTTTCTTCTTGATGCTGGCGGAAACAATTATAAAGCTGTTTTTAAACCTTATCGCTGTTAAAACAGTTTCGGTTATTTATAAGAAAACGGATAAAGAGATTTTTTCCAGAGCATTCACACGTGCATTTTTGTTTGGCTTGCTGGCTGATTTCATCGCATATGTAATATGCACTTTGCAACTTTTATTTAAACCAAGGATAAGCTGTGGGAATAGCGGTTATTGGACGTCGTTTTTAGGTATGCCGTTGACTTACGATTTTGCAACCTTAGTAATTATTATAATCGAAATCCTCGTTTCAATGACTTTAACATTTCTATTTAATTATTTCAAGGTGCTGTCCAAAACCGATTTGCCAAAAAAGCAAATGCTCTTGTCATCACTTATAATCACTTTTATTACAGCACCATATTATTTCCTGATTCGTATTAGCTTTTGATAAAGTTTTGCAATAGTGCAGTGAATATTTTGATTGTTTACTGCACTGATTTTTTGATATATTAAAAATAAAAATCTTTAAAATCTGTTGACAAACAAGGAAGTATGCTTTATTATATACATAGAATATCTATGCATATAAATTCTATGTATATTTCAGAGGTTTTGAGGGTACGTTATGGAAAACAAATTTTTAGACAGAGTATCAGACTTGATACAAAACAAAACCGCTCGGCAAAGCATAGCCGCCGAGCTTGAAAGTCATATTTTGGATAAAGCAGATTACTACGAGGAAATCGGCTACAGCAGAGAGGTTGCTCTGGAAAGAGCTACCGAGGAAATGGGCAATCCCGACGATACCGCCGTACCGCTGAATGCTCTGCACAAAAGCTCCGTTTTGAAAAATATCGGCACGATTTTGTCGGTGCTCTTAATCGCATTTCTGTTTTTTCTCGGCAATATTCACTGCGACAGCTTCGGCTACGCAAACAACAACCTTGACCACCCTCACTTTGTAAAATACGATTTCATATCGCTTGCGATTTTTGCAGGCTATGTTCTTCTGCTGTACCTTGCACGCAGACATAAAAACAAGCTGATTGCGTTAATTATTATTGACTCGTTTGCAATTCAGGTGTTATTAACGTATACAACAAACACGCTGTTTCAGGAAAGCCTTTTTGTTTCCGATGTCACAACGCTTTTTCAGCCTCTTGCCTATGCGCTTGTTCTGATTGTCACAAGCGGATTTTCGGGATATCTTGACAGTATTTTCTCATACAGCTTTATTGCACTTCCTCCGCAGAGTACGGAAATTTACAAGGGAATTGCAACAGCCCTGTTTGTACTCCTAGTTGTGTGGGCAGTTGCCGTATATGCAGAAATCAGCCGACAGGAAAAAATGAAACTGACAAAGTATTTCAGAAAACCGCTTAAATCTGCACATTACATAGTGACGGTTCTGCTCTCGCTGAATTTCATTGTAATGTCGGTCGGAACAGCAATTGCCTACAGCGATATAGACTACAAAATCAACGAAACCCAGACTGTTCGTGAACATATGATTAACTGCCTGCTTAATGCAGATAAAAGTGCCAATTATCAGGAACAGCTGAATTATCTTGCAAAGTCGGGATATAAAGCAACGCAGGATATCCGCTTTGATTTGCACGATACATCCGATTCTCCGTACGTTTTCCTTTATAACGGAAATATGCTCAGACTGTTAAGCCATGAAAATGACGGAGATTTTTACACCGTTACAGTCAGTGCAACGTCATCAAGAGATTCTATTGTAGAAAACGCCATCTTGTGTGACAGCGCAGACCGTGAACAGCTTTCAGAGTTCGGCTACGGAACAAGCCTTGACGAATTTATATGGTCAAGGATTTACTCAAAAGCCTATGAGGTTCAGCGTGAATTTTATACAACAGATAATGGCGGCGATAGAGTAACTTTTGATTTCCGATTTGATGAAAGTACTGATTATGAGTATAATTTTGTTACCTTTGAGGACGGAGAGCTTACAAAAAATACTGCGATATACGATGTAGCTCAGATAAAGCACACACGTCAGGAGATTATCGACTACATTTGTACCGATATGTATTCGTCAGCATTTCACGCATTCAGCGATGATCCGATAAGCCACCGTTCGGCTGAATTGAATCAGCTGGGACTTGATATGACTTGTGATTTTTCAAACAATCCGACGCATTATGAAAACAATGATGTTTACAACAGGCTGATTTTAGACGGCAACCTTGAAACAGGCGATTATTATTTAAAATACTACTCAACATCCGTCACCGACATCAACAGTGCGGCGAATGACAGACTGTATTTTACCGAAGATGAATTTGACGGTTTTGAAAAAGAAATGTACTTATCCGATTTTTACAGTCCGTCAAACAGCTATTATTGGGCTAACGCCGCCTGCGTTGTCAGCAAGGCAACAAAGTTTGATGAGGAAAAAATGGTACACGCCGACAGAACGATAAGCTTTATTTATGCAATCAAGGACGACAACTCAGCAGTCGTAAACAAATACATTCTCGAATTTAAAAACGGCGAGCTTACGGACAAAAAACCTGACGGACTGTTTTCGGAGATTTACAACGAGTTGTATTATTGAGTATAACAATCAATTACATTACTAATTAAGAAACGGAGTGTTAATAATGAAAATCAGCAAGGAGCTTATCAAGGGAAGCACATCAATGCTCGTAATGAGTGTTTTAAAGGGCAAGGACTTGTACGGCTACAAAATTATAAAGGAGCTTGAATTGCAGAGCGAAAGCGTGTTTGAGCTGCAGGAGGGAACTTTATATCCTATTCTCCACGCACTTGAGGAAGAAAACTTTCTCGAAAGCTACTGGGAGGAATGTGACGGCAGAAAGCGCAAGTATTATCACCTAACACGCAAGGGCGAAAAACAGCTCACCGAAAAACAGCAGGAGTGGAAGGTGTTCTCAAAGTCGGTTGACAAGGTGCTTGGCTTTGCAAATTAATTCGGAATGCGTAATTCGGAATTTCGGTCGGGTGGATAGATTGCAATAATTTAAAGATTTAGTGCCTGAATTATTTATATGTGGTGTCGCCGCAGGTGTGAAATTATATTATTGTAGCGGCGAACTGTGTTCGCCATAATGTATAAATTGTTTCACAATTTATACATAGGGACGTGTGGGAACCCGTCCCCTACGATTGTAACTGAAATGTTTGAATTATATCCGTAGGGGACGGCATCCCTGACGTCCCGTTTCATAAATTGCAACGCAATTTAT
>JBJFHX010000111.1:0-13263 GCA_051893995.1 Ruminococcus sp. | reverse complement strand
GCTGTGATGTTGATGATAACGCCCTTTGCGCCGTCGATTGAGGTTTCAAGAAGCGGGCTTGAAACAGCCTTGTCTGCTGCAACAGTTGCCTTGTCCTTGCCGGTTGCACTTCCCATACCCATATGAGCATAGCCTGCGTCCTTCATTACGGAAGTAACGTCTGCAAAGTCGAGGTTTACAAGACCGGGAAGAAGAATGAGGTCGGAAATACTCTGAACACCCTGTCTTAAAACATCGTCTGCAATTTCAAATGCGTTCTGAAGTGTGATGCTTGTATCTGAAACATATTTAAGTCTTTCGTTGGGAACGATGATGAGTGAATCAACACAAGCGGAAAGCTCTGCAATACCCTGCTCAGCCTGAGTCATTCTTCTCTTGCCCTCAAAAGCAAACGGCTTTGTAACTACGCCTACTGTAAGGATTCCCATATCCTTTGCGATTTTAGCAACAACGGGAGCGGCACCTGTACCTGTTCCGCCGCCCATACCTGCGGTAACAAATACCATATCGGTATCTTTAAGGAGAGCTGCAATTTCGTCCTTGCTTTCCTCTGCGGCACTCTGACCGATTGCGGGCATTGAGCCTGCGCCCTTACCTCTTGTAAGCTTTTCACCAATCTGTATTTTCTGAGAAGCCTTTGAAAGTCTTAAAACGTGCTCATCTGTATTAATTGCAATAAATTCAACATTCTTAACTTCCATTGCTACCATTCGGTTAACGGCATTTCCGCCGCCACCACCGACACCTATAACCTTAATTTTAGGCATATACTCATTTTCCAATTCCAGTTCAAAAGCCATTTTTACGTCCTCCTTAAAATCTTTTAAGCACTGTATAGCGATAAAATTCCATAATATTTTAGAGTACACAATTATAATTCATATATTATCATACTTTTGCAAAAATATCAATGCTTTTAATATTATTTTCTGCATTTTTAATGACAATTTTTCAATTATTCGGCACTGTACACTCCGTTGTCAGCATACGCACCGCCATCGTCGTAATAATTATCCTGATATGTATTATCTCCTGCATCGCCGTAAGCGTTGTAATCACCCTGCGCCGAATAATCGGCTGTGCCGTCATCTGAATAAGCGTTGCTGTCATACGGCTCGCCGTAATTTTCCGTACCGTTGTCAACATATCCCCCGTCGGAATATGAATCGTCGTAGTATGTATCTTCGCTCCAGGTGTAGCTGTCGTCGTAATACTGATAGCCGTCCGAATAATCGGCAGGCGCAGTGGTTGGCGGTGCTGTCGTGGGAGCTGCAGTTTCGGCAGGCTTATAGCGTGACACCTTTGTGGTGTTGCAGGAAGATACATCAAGTTTTCCTGCAATCGTACCTGTGTTATTCGGGTCAAGCTTTTCATTGATAATCGTCATTGCCGTTCTGATTTTATAGTCGATATCCTCGGGCAGTCCGATATTAATTGTAATACGCTTGTCGTATTCAAGCGTGATGTTCGCCGTATCGGTGACGTCAAACGCCGTAATATTCTTTACGTCGTTTGCTATAAGACTTTCGGAAACGTCCTGAAGAATATCAGGAACATTTTCGTCGCTGAAAGATACATAATCTCCCGGCTTTGTGCTCTTAAGTTCGTCGCACTTAAGCTCGGGTAGCTTGTCCTCGTTGCTGTCGACGCTGTCAAGAATACGTCCCTTTGAGCTTATTAGAAGATATTTATCACCGTTTTTGATTACGTATGACGGTACAGCGTCTGTAATTTTAATTGTAATTGTATCGGGGATTGAAAAGCTGATTTCAGCTTTTTCAACATACGGCAGATTCTCGGAGATGTTTTCGGGAGTACTTGTGAACGCTCCGACTATGATATTCTGCTGAAGCTCAACTCCGCTGAAAGCTATTATCTGCTCCTCGTAATAGTATTTGTCACCCTCTACCTCAATTTTTTCGGTTTTGAAAAGCACGGTAAGACTGAGCACTATGCCGATAACAAGCACTGCTAAGAAAATTGCGCCGTAAATAAGAATACGTCTGGTTCTTAACTGCTTTTGAGTAATCGGTTTTTTACGTCTGCGGATTACTTCATTTTCTTGCTGATGAATTTCCTTTGCACGGCGCACCTGCTTTTGTCTTGCGCCGTATTCGTCTATGTAATAGCCGTCGTCAAAATCCTGCGGCTCGAGGTTTCTGATTCTCTCCTCGCTCTCACGCATATATTTTTCTTCACGGCTGATATTTTCAAATTTTACTGTTTTTCCTGAGTTTACAGCCTCCTCAATCTTGCTTGAGGAAGGTTTTCTGGTTGTCGGTTTTTTAGCTGCTGCAGAGGATTTTTTTGCCTTTTTTTCCTGTTCCCTGTGATACTTCTGAGCCTGCTTTGCAGCTGATTTTCTCTGCTTTGACAGTTGCTTTCTGTCTTTTGACGAAAGCTCTTTTCTTTCACTCATCGGCAAACTTCCTCCTTTTCTTCCTTTTTGGTTTTCTCGGGCGACCGCACAAAGTCGCCCGAAACGTTACCTATATATCAATCTATAGTCTGGGCTGCCGTTTTCACATACATATGCGATCTTTCCACTCGATTTGCCCGCCGAGGCACTCGGCTAAATCTTCTTTATGTCAGCACCGAGAGCTGATAACGTAAGCTCAAAATTTTCGTATCCACGCTCAAGGTATCTTACTCCGCTGATTTCCGTCTGTGACTCGGCGCTCAGTCCTGCGACAACAAGCGCCGCCGCTCCGCGCAAATCGGTAGCCTCAACAGGCGCACCGTAAAGGGATTTTACACCCTCGACTACGGCAACCTTTCCGACTGTTTTTATGTTTGCGCCCATTCGGATAAGCTCGCCCGTATGTCTGTAGCGGTTTTCGAATATGTTTTCAACAAAAACCGTCGTTCCGTCGGCTACGCAGGACACCGCAAGCAAGGGTGCCTGAGCGTCGGTCGGAAAGCCGGGATAGGGCATTGTGCGAACGGTTTTCATAGCCTTTAATTTTTCGGGAGCAGTAAATTCAAGACTGCCGTTACAGCATCTTATTTTACAGCCTGCATCCTCAAAAACTGGAATAACAGACGCAAGGTGACTGCAAATTACTCCGTTAAGGGTTATCGTTGAGCCTGTAACGGCGGCACACGCCATAAGCGTTGCGCTGACAATTCTGTCGGGAATTATCGAGTGGCTTGTCGCACTGAGCGATTTAACTCCCTCAACTACGACAACACCCTCTCCTGCTCCGTAAATTTTAGCACCGCATTTGTTGAGAAAATCTGCAAGGTCGCAGATTTCAGGCTCTCTTGCGGCATTTGTAACTGTTGTTGTTCCGTCTGCAAGGCAGGCGGCTATCATTATGTCCTCGGTTGCGCCTACGCTTGGAAATGAGAGGGAAATTTTAGTTCCCTTAAGTCCCTTTGGTGCTGTGCAGTCAAGGTATCCGTGCTTTTCACGAATTTCGGCACCCATTTCACGAAGTGCCTTGAGGTGCATATCAATAGGCCGCAGACCTATTTCACAGCCGCCCGGAAAGCTCATTTTTGCCCTGCCGGTTCGTGCAAGAATTGCACCGAGGAAGATAATTGAGCTTCTCGTTTTGCGCATAAGCTCATCGGGAATATCGTATTTATCAATGGTATCACCGTTTACAAGCACTGTGTTGCCGCTTCGGCTGACCTTGCAGCCAAGATAACGCAGTATTCTTGCAGACGCTTCAATATCGGAAAGCTCGGGACAATTGTAGATTACATTCTCGCCCTTTGTCAGTATCGTTGCCGCAAGAACAGGCAGCGCACTGTTTTTGGCTCCTTGAACGTATGTCTCTCCGCCAAGCTTTTTTCTTCCTGTTACAAGCAGTTTTGACACAGTAACACCCTCTCAAAAAGAATACCTTTATATTCTATGAGAAAGTTATGCCGATGTTACTGATGTAAAATTAACAATTATCAATGTACAATTAACAATTCAGGTCGAGAAGAAAGCTTGTAATATACGAAGACTTCGTTCCCCGAATTTATTTATATTGCGGCTGAAAGCCGCCACCGCAATTGTAAATTTTTAATTGTTAATTGTAAATTAAACAAGTCCGAGTGTTTTCTTTACAACCGAGTAGATTCTCTCGTTTGCGTCGGTAATTGCCATTTTGCGTGAATTTTCGCTGATTGTATTGAGCTTTTCGGGGTTTAAAAGCATCTTATCGACTGTTTTCATAAGAGCTTCGCCCGAAAGCTCTGATTCCTCGATTATCTCGGCGGCACCTGCATTTACAAGTGCCATTGCGTTGTGGTACTGATGATTTTCAGCAACATTCGGTGACGGAATCAGTATTGCGGGCTTGCCCATAGCCTGAATTTCGCTGAGCGTAATTGCCCCTGCACGGCAGATTACAAGGTCTGCCGCCGCCATACAGGTTGGCATATTGTCAATATACGGTCTTATGTCGAGATTACTGCACTGCGAAATATCCGTTCCCTTTTCCTTTACAAGGTCGGGGAACCAGTCGCCGTATTTTCCGTAGGCGTGTATATGCTGATACCTGCCGTCCTTGCCGCTCCGTGCGACAATATCGGCAACGGCTTCGTTGATTTTTCTTGCTCCAAGACTTCCGCCGAATGAAAGAATCATCGGACGTTCATCAAGCTTAAGCTCGGCTCTTGACTCCTCTTTGTCTGCTGTCAGAATGTCACCTCTTACGGGATTTCCCGTAACGACAAAGTCAGCCTTTTCAAAATATTTTTTAGCGTCGGGCACTGCAAGCATTACCTTCTTGACGCTCTTTGCAAGCATTTTATTTGTAACGCCGGGGTATGCGTTCTGCTCGTGAATTATGCAGGGTATACCCATTTTTGACGCTGTTCTGATAACGGGTCCCGAAACGTAGCCACCCGTACCTATGCAGATATCGGGCTTGAATTCCGAAATAATTTTCTTAGCCTCGTGAGATGACGTAAACGTTCTTGTAACGGTCTTTACGTTCTCAACCATACTTTTCGGTGAAAAGCTCCTTCTAAAGCCGCTGATTGTTATCGACTTAATCTCAAAACCCGCCTGCGGAACGAGCCTTTGCTCCATTCCGTCACGGTTGCCGATAAACAGAAATTCGGTTTCGGGGCGTTTCTTTTTGATGTAGCCTGCGATTGCAAGTGCAGGATTGATGTGTCCTGCCGTACCGCCGCCTGCAAGCAAAACTTTCATATACATTCCTCCGTATATATTACTGTCTTTCAATATTTGCAGTTCTTGAAATTGAAAGCACTATACCCATCTGCGCTAGCAGCATAATCAGCGAACTGCCGCCGTAGCTGAAAAACGGGAGGCTGATACCTGTGTTCGGAAGCCAGTCGGTGATTACGAGAATATTCAGCACAACCTGAATGCCAATCTGCGAGGTAAGTCCTATACCGAGGAGCTTTCCGAATTTATCCTTTGCACGGAGCGAAAGCGTTATTCCTCTCCATACAAGGAGTGCAAAAATAAGGAGAATCATTGTTGCGCCGATAAAGCCGAGCTCTTCAACAACAATTGCAAAAATAAAGTCGTTCTGCGGTTCGGGAAGATAGAGGTACTTCTGACGTGACTGTCCGAGTCCGAGTCCCCACAAGCCGCCCGAGCCGATTGCGTAGAGTGAATTTCTCGTCTGCCACGTGGTCTGCCACATATCCTCGTTGGTGTATACAAGCGCCTGTCCCCAGCCGTCCATACGGCTCATTGCGTAGGTCAAGCCGCCAGTCATTGCAAGGACAAGCACAACTCCGACCATAAGCACAAAGCCTATAAACAGATATTTCGTTTTCATTCCGCCTATGTAGAGCATAACCACAGTAAGAATTCCGAGAATTACAATACCGGAATAGTGAGGCTCAAGGAACAGCAGAAGAGCAGTCGTGCCAAACACGATAAGTCCGGGCAGAACGCTGTAGCGTGCAAACTGCATTTTGTTGTAATACTTGCTTGCCCAGTGTGCAAAGAACAGGATTATTGCGAACTTTGCAATCTCGGACGGCTGAATGTTAAACAGTCCGAGTGGAATCCAACGCTTTACACCGTTTTCACCCGGAAGCGCAAGCACTATCAGAAGTGTTATATACGAAATACCAAGGACTATGGGTGCTATCTTGTGGAGCTTATTGTAGTTGAAAAACGACATTAAAACCATTGCCGCAAGACCAACCACAATAAAAATAAGCTGTCTTGTAAGAAAATAGTAGCTGTCGCCCTGTGTATAATAGGAAAACGCATAGCTTGCCGAGAACATCATTATTGTTCCGATAGTAAGCAGAATAAGAATTATAATGCAGAAAGGCAAGTCAATTCCCATTCCGATTGCAAACCACTTTGTTTTCTTCATTTTGCGCTGACGGGAGGGACGAACGAAAAACTTTTCCTGCTTGATTTTCTGCTCCGAATAATATTCGTCATCGTATATTCTGTTGATGTCTGCCTTGAGCATCATTTTTTTGTTTGGAGCCATACGGTTTTTCCCTCCTTTTGAAAATTTCACGTTTGTTTTTAATGTAGGGAACAACCCCTGTGTTGTTCCTCTATAAATTAGCTGAATGTCAGTTAGGAACGACACAGGGGTCGTTCCCTACGTTTTTTAAGCCGACAGAATTACAGAATAGTGAATTTGATTTTTTGCAACCACTGTACCATTCCCGACTTTATTGTAAAATAATTATTTCACTCCGAAATACACGAGCGCAAATGCAACTGCACCGAAAACGGCTGTTACTGCGCTGAATACTGCAACGATTTTAACCTCGCTCCAGCCGCACATTTCAAAGTGGTGGTGAATCGGGCTCATCTTGAAAAGTCTTTTGCCGTGAGTGAGCTTGAAGTAGCTAACCTGAAGAATAACCGAAAGCTCCTCTGCAATGTAGACAAAGCCAACGGGGATAAGAAGAATGGGCATATCCATAGCAAACGCAAGAGCGCATACAAGTCCTCCGAGGAAAAGCGAGCCTGTGTCGCCCATAAACACCTTTGCAGGGTGAAAGTTCCACACGAGGAAGCCGAGGCAGGCACCGCAGCTTGCGGCACACATTGCCGTCAGTCCGAGGCTGTCGAGCATACTTGCAATCAGCATAAACGAAACGCAGGCAAAGAATGTTATTGAGCCGTCAAGTCCGTCAACACCGTCGGTAAGATTTACCGAATTGACTATGCCGACAATTGCAACTGCGGCGATGATGTAGTAGAAAAAGCCGAGGTCAACTTCGCCGATAAACGGAATTATTGTAGCGGTGTCACAGCCCGAAAATCCTAAAACTGCAAGGTAAATTGCCGCTGCGGCAAACTGCAGTACAAGCTTCTGCTTTGCAGTCAAGCCGAGATTGCGTTTTTTTACAACCTTGATATAGTCGTCGATAAAGCCGATAAGTCCGTTTGCAAGTGCAAGACCTAAGCCTGCAAAAATCAGCAGGCTCTCTTTTGGAATATCGGCAAAATATGTGTTGATAAAATCAGCGCCTGTAAAGATATAGACAATTGTGCTGATTATTGTAACAACCGTGATTGCCGCAATGAACATTATTCCGCCCATTGTGGGAGTTCCCTGCTTGTTTTTGTGCCAGCTCGGACCGATGTCGAGAATTGTCTGACCAAAATTAAGCTTGTGAAGATACGGGATTAAAAATCTTCCGAGCACGGCGGAAATAATAAAAGCCGCCAGTGCCGCACAAAAAGTCCATATTCCGTAAATCATCATATTTATCTATCCTTTCAGACGTATTAAACCGATTTTGGGCAAAGCGTTTTTACGCTTTACCCGCACCGGTCATATATTTATCAGTCATTAAATGTTGTTGTCGAAGAGGAGAATGTTACGGTAATTACCGTACCGGGACTTACCGACGTTCCCTCTGCAACATCCTGTGATGTGCTGACGACACCTGTTTCTGACGCACCCGAGAAGCTTACGTTCAGACCGTAGGCACTTGCAACGTTGTTTACCTCCGACGCCGAATATCCGACAAGGTTGGGAACAATTACCGTTTCGCTCCTGCTGGTATCGTCGGTGTAGAGAACCACATTTCCGCCTGTCTGGATTTTTGAGGAAACCGGCGGTATCTGTGCAATAACCTTATCACCCTCACCCTTTACGGTTGTCGTAAAGCCATCGTTCTGTGCAGCAGCTTCAGCCTCTGAAACAGTCATTCCCGTGTAATCGCCAGCCGAAACGTCAACATATTCAAGCTCGCTGTCGGTGTATTCCGTCTTGATTTCAAGGTACGGAAGAACCTCGGACATAATATTTATAAATACTGGAGAAGCAACCTGCGAACCGTAGTATGCGTCACCCGACGGTGTGTCGAAGAACACGAGCATTGCAATCTGCGGGTCATCGGCAGGTGCGTAACCGCAGAATGAAGCGATATAGTCCTCGCTGAAATGGCTTTCAACCTCTGAGCCGATTTTCTCAGACGTACCTGTTTTACCAGCTACCTTGTAGCCTGCAACGTAGCCTGCCGTTGCGCCTGCCGTTGAAGTATTGTATCCGAGGATTTCGTTCATCTTATCGGAGGTTTCTTTTGAGATAACCTGACGCTTTACCTTTTTCTCAACATTCTTGATTACGTTGCCGTTGGAATCTGTTACCTTTGAAACAACGTAGGGCTGAAGAACGTATCCGCCGTTTGCTACGGCTGAGCAGGCTGTTATCATCTGAATAGGCGTGATTGAGAAGTTCTGACCGAAGGATGCAACCGCAAGGTCAACTTCTGTCATAGTACCCTCAGACCAGAAGCTGTCCTCAGCCTCACCGGGGAGGTCGATTCCTGTTTTTTCCGAGAAACCGAAGCCCTGATAATACTGACAGAATTTGTTCATTCCGATAAGCTGGCCTATCTGGATAAACGCAGGGTTGCAGGAGTTGCAGATTGCCTGAACAAAGTTCTGCGTTCCGTGACCGCCGAGAGCGTGGCAGTGGATAGTCTTATCGCTTACTACCATTGAGCCGCCGCAGATAAAGGTGCTGTTGTCGTTAACCTTGCCCTCCTCAAGTGCCATTGAAGCAGTACACATTTTGAATACCGAACCGGGCATATAGGTATCGGTAATAGCCTTGTTACGCCACATTGCCGAGAGTGCTTCGCTTTCTGCCTGAGCCTGTTTGTCTTTTGCAAGTGCATCGATTTTCTTCTGCGTTTCCGTCGGCAGAGTATAGGGGTCGTTAAGGTCGTAGCCGTCAACCGTAACCATTGCAAGAATTGCGCCTGTGTTTACGTCCATTGCAATACATACGCCTCTGTTGAGTACGTTATTGTCCGCAATTCCCTGCTTCATATATTTTTCGCAGATTGACTGCACCGTTTCATCTATCGTAAGATAAATGTTGTTGCCGTCCTCCGCCTCAACATTCTGTTCATACTGGAACGGCATATCCGTTCCTCTTGCGTTCTTTGCCGTTACTATTCTTCCCGGCGTTCCCGAAAGATAGTCGTCGTACTCATATTCAACGCCCTCAAGTCCCTGCTCGTCGCTTCCCGTAAAGCCGATTACACAGGATGCAAGGTCGTTCTGCGGATAGTAACGCTTGTAGTCGTCAAGCAGCTGAATTACATTTCCGCAGTCGTAATCCTCCGAAAGCTTATCAATAAGCTCAAGAACCTTATCCCTTGCTTCAACCTCAATTTTACGCTTTACAACAACATAGTAGCTTTCCTGCGTTGTCTTTTCGTAAACATTATCATAATCAAGACCGAGAATTTCCGACAGCCCTTCGGCAGCCGCCCTTCTCTGCTCGTCGTTTTCAAAGTAAATCGGAGCCATTACAACCTGCCACACCGACGCACTTTCGGCAAGTACCTTGCCGTTTGCATCGTAGATAGTACCACGCTTAGCAGGGATAGTAGTATCCTTGAGCTGTTGTCCGACAGCGTCCTCCTGAAGCGAGCTTCCCTGTACAATAGTAAGAAAGCCGAGTCTTGCGATTGCCGCACCGAATCCGGCTACCAATATCAATATAATAAGGACAGCAGTGCGCTGTCTTAAACGCTGATTAGGACCCTTTGCGGCTTTTTTTGAATTTTTACGAATATTGCCGTTATTTTCCAAAATAATTCTCCTTCTACCGCAAGCGGAATAACTCCGCAGTCAAATTTACGTTCTACACCATATATACCGAAAAAAGAGTCAAGACGCAGTCTTAACTCTCATTCTTTCATAACATATTTATTAAATTGAAATGAATGTTATGACCAAAGATTTTTTATGGAATCAATAAACTGAGTAAAAAGATTATCACTTTCCTGAGCAGAAACCTCTGCTTTGTCACCGCCCGAAAGAGTAACAAATTCTTTCTGTGCGTTTGATGCTTTGGTCATACCAAGCACATCCTCGGCATACTCCTCAATCTCCGCATTTGAAAGCTTGGATTCAACCTTCATCTGATTCTGAGTATAAATACTCTGGGAGTCTGCCAGCAATGACTTTGCCGTAATAATTTCCTGATTAAGTTCTGTAAGCTGAACCTGTCCCACTATAATAAAACCGATTACTACTGCAACTGCCGCACCGCCTATGCTGCCTAAAGCAAGCTTGAGCGGGTTATGCTTACGGCGGCGAATTTTATAAAATTCCTCCTGAGGAATAGTAGAAACCTTGCCTGTAGTTTCGATTTTTTTCTTTGTCTGCTTCTTATGTACTTCCTGTTCTTTGCGCTTTGGCAAAGCCGAACCGTTTGAATAGGCAACATCTTCGTCAAAAAGACTCAAATCATAAGCTGCATTTCTGTTTTCGTATGCCATTACTCCTGCACCTTGTGCCTTTCTCTATAAAAAAATTTTCATAAAACACACTTCTTTTAAGCTCATATTTCTATAAAGCAAAAAAGTTTCAAATTTTTAACAATTAATCTTAATTGTCACACACACAATCTGTTCTTTTTGCAGAACAAAATGAAAGTAAACCGTATATGTAGTAATTACAAACACGTTAACCACAATTGATTGTATTTGTAATATTCTTTACAACTTTGTTATATTTTACTACAAATAAGTTACTTTGTCTATAGCTGAGAGAAAAAATTTTTAAATTTTTTCGCATATTCTCAACTTTGCACTTCTGGCTCTCGGGTTTTCGTTTAATTCTGTTTCATTTGCACAAACAGGCTTTTTGTTTACAAGCTTTGCCTTCGGCTTGTTTCCGCAAACACAAACGGGAAAATCCTTGGGGCAGGTACAGCCCTGACACCACGAAGCCATTTTTTGCTTGACGATTCTGTCCTCAAGCGAATGAAAGGTTATGACGGCAAGCCGTCCGCCCTTTCCGAGCATTTCAAACGCACCGTCAAGCCCCTTTTCAAGTGCGCCCAGCTCGTCATTAACTGCTATGCGCAGTGCCTGAAAGGTTTTTCGTGCGGGATGTCCGTCACGTCTGACCTTCTGAGGTACGTTCTGTTTGATGATTTCAGCAAGCTCAAGCGTAGTTTTAATCGGCTTTTGCTCTCTTGCAGACACAATCCCCTTTGCAATTGAGGAAGCGTATTTTTCTTCGCCGTAGTTTGAAATTATACGTCTTAATTCCTCAAAGGGCAGGGTGTTAACAAGCTCTTCGGCAGTTGTTCCGCTCTGACTCATACGCATATCAAGAGGTGCGTCCTCGTGGAACGAAAAGCCCCTTGATGCTGTATCAAGCTGATGGGAGGAGACGCCTATGTCGAGCAGAACGCCGTCAAGCCTGCCTACGCCCCGAAGCTGTAAAAGCTCCTTAATGTCAGCAAAATTGCCCTTTATAATTATAGAGTTTTCATTACTTTTAAACCTTTGGGTGAGTACCGAAATCGCATCGGGGTCACGGTCAATTGAGATTAGCTTGCCTGTGGTAAGACGTTTTAAAATCTCACTGCTGTGACCTCCTCCGCCTGCCGTTCCGTCGGCATAAATACCGTTTTCCTTAATGTCAAGCCCCTCGATTGTTTCGTTGAGGAGTACGGGGATGTGGGAGAATTCCATAATATTCCTCCTTACAATCTCAGCATTGACATAGCTTCGGCAATAATATCTTTCTGCGAAGCCAAAAATTCGTCATATTTGGTTTTGCTCCAGATTTCAATTCGTGTGTTCAATCCGATTACGAGTGCATCGCTTTCAATTCCGGCAAACTCACGCAGATTCTGCGGAATTATTACTCTGCCCTGAGCGTTCGGGGTAACCTCAACTGCAGTTGCGCTGAAGGTGTACTGCAAAGCCATAGCCTTGTCGGCAGGAAGCTCAAGAATCTTTGCGCAGATTGAATTGAACTGGTCGGCGGACATAGCCTGAATACAACAGTTTCCAAAACCTCTTGCAAGGTAAAATGTATTTCCAAGCTCTTCACGGAATTTTGCAGGCAAAACAATTCTGCCTTTTGCGTCAATTGAATGATTTGACATTCCCGAAAACATTTTGCCCACCTCCGTCACTTTAGTTTTAAAATCGCTTAAAAAACGATGTATTCAGTCACCAAATGACACAATGTGCCACCGATTGATATAATTATACTCTATTGCTTTCAAAAAATCAAGTAAAAGTTACGAGGTAAGCAATAAAATTTACAAAGAAATTAATTTTTTCATAATTTTGAAAT
Organism: Ruminococcus sp.; assembly: GCA_051893995.1. Taxonomy (GTDB): domain Bacteria; phylum Bacillota; class Clostridia; order Oscillospirales; family Acutalibacteraceae; genus Ruminococcoides. The sequence goes on along the minus strand of JBJFHX010000111.1, from coordinate 737 downwards.
TATTTCCTGATGATTTTTGATTATTATTCCCTTACAGAATAAAAATAACCGAATACACAAGAAAATTCCTGTGCATCCGGTGTCAGATTTAATTATTGAATTTTAAAAGGTTACAAAGCGTCTTAAAAGATTACAAACAAATGTTTGCAGTTTCTTGCTGTAATCGGTCGGTTTTTCTGAAAAATCACACACAAGGAAACGTTGCACCGTATTTTGCAAAGATTTTATCAACCGTGTCACGCTCTTTTTCGGAAACAGAAATATATTTTAAGCCGACCTTTATAATTTCATCACCGTCGCAGGCAGGCATAAAAATCTGATTGCCGAACGAAACCGACGCAGACTCTGTAAATCCGCAGGATGGGCTGTCGTGATACGCAGTTTTTCCGTTGAAAATTCTGCGAAGCTCATCACAATCACTGTCATCGAGTGTAACCTCAATATTCTTATCCTCGGTAATGTACTTGATTTTTGCATCAGCGTGTTCGGAAATTCCGACTGTCGAAGGCAGGAAATATGAAACAACAAGAAATACGGCAAAGACAAATACAACGCCAACGGCAATATATAGAATGTCTTTTCTTTTATTTTTCATATCCGCTTACCTCCTGAAATTATATATATATTGTATTATCAGTGCATTAATATGTCAATGCAAAATCGAAAAATACAATGATAAACGATAATTTAGCGGCGAGCCGCCGCAGGCAAATCGAGTGGAAAAATCGGTTGTTTTG
>JBJFHX010000110.1:0-13298 GCA_051893995.1 Ruminococcus sp. | reverse complement strand
CTGCTGTTCTTTCAGCTTCTCTGCCTGCTCTTTCAGCTTTTCGGCCTGAAGTCTGTCGATAATTTCATTAATATCATCTACATCTTTTGCTGACTTGTCATTATTAGTCAGAATTTTCACGATTGTGATTATTTCGTCAAAAAATATGATAATAATCAGCGCAATGAGTATCAGCAATCCCCATGGCGACAGAAAAATATTATATACCGTGTCAAGGTAATCTATTTTGCATATCATAATTCCCTTTACATTATCGGCACTTATCGGCTTGTCTTCCACTTCATTTGCAATACCCTTAGTCTGGAGCATAAGCTTTCCGTTTTCTTCGTACGGGGCCTTAATAATTTTATGCGTGACAAGTCGGTCACCGTAATCGTTACTTATAAAGGTTATGACATCGCCGACTTTCAAATTCTCAGGGTTGTCAATTTCTTTGTCGAGAATAATATCGCCGACCATAAGCTCCGGCTCCATACTTCCGCTTGAAACTCTGAATATTGAATAACCGAAAACTGACGGTGTACTGCCGTTGATTCTTGCAGTAAAAAACACAACCAAAGTGAACACAAGAATTACGACAAGAATCCAACAAATGATATTTTTTACAAGATTAATTGTTCGAAAAACTTTATTTTTTTTCATTCGGTTTGCTCCGTTTAGCATAATAATTTTAAAATTCAACTGATGTGGAATTCAGAACACAGAAAAAGAAAAGCTTGCTCATTCTCGACTCCGGTTGAAAACTCATATGAATCTTTTCTTCATCAGATAGATATATTTTGATTAAAAGGATGTTGCCGCTAAGATAAAGCATAAAATTAATCGTGGAAATACCGATAGTAATTTTGCTTTAAATCAAGGCAATCATAAACTTTATCTCAGAAAATACAAACATATCATAATTTAAGTATAATAAAAAAGGGTTGTAAAAACAACCCTTTCCTAAAGTTTATGTATTACAAAGTGAGATAAACATCTTCAATTGTATAAGTCAATGCGGCAGAAGAATCATTTTTGATATACCAGTAAATCGACTCCGTCGTAGCCTCACCGACATCCGAAACTCCGTTCACCTTAAGATTAGTAACAATCGGAACATCTGACTTAACATTACTTTCTTTCGCAACTACTGTAAGAGTGCACGTTGCTGTGATAGTATCACCGTAAACACCAGTTGAAGTGGCTGTAATCGTCGTTGTACCGGATTTTACACCGGTGACTACACCGGAAGAATCAACTGTTGCAACTGAAGTATCAGAAGAACTATAAGTTATTGTGCCTATGCCTGTTGCGGCAAGGTCAATGGTATTACCAGCAGTTATGCTTGCTGAAGAATAGAAAGTATTAATGCCTGCAGCCGAACTGGAAGTCAGTGCTGTAACGTAATAAGTGCCGCCATATTCAAAATAACCGATTGTATTCTGAGAAGCAATTGAGGGCTTAGCGCTTTCCTGCCAGCCGTCACTTGTATACAGCATAAAATTAGTGCTGGAATATTTAACCTTTGCTGCATAAATTCTAAAAGTCTGAGCACTTGACCAGTAACCAACATCCCAACTTCCGGTTTTTCCAGTATCAACGACATTACTCCAATAGCAATCAGAATCGCCGCCGCTACTTGACCATGCATGAACATATCCGCTTGTAAGTTTTGCAGTTAATTTATCAATTTCGCTGTTATGCAAAGCCACATATACATTTTGCTCGTTAACAGCTGAAGCAACTTTCTCTCCGCTTGAAGCAGCACTTGAGCCATATGTTTTATAAGTTTTTAACGGGTCATTAACGCCCAGACAAAAACTGCCCTGTGTGTCTTCTGGCAAGGTGAGCTTTGAAAGATAGAGCGAAACGCTTTGAGGTGAATCACCGTTGTTCGTAATATCTGTTCTATAATATATACGGTCGCCAGCGCCAAGTCCCGTCGAGTTACTGAAACTTGTTATTTCAGCAGTTTCGTCATATGTATTACCGCTGTCTTTAGAAACGTATGTTTTCATTGTCACACCGTTTCCGACAGATGTATCATAATTAATATTCCATCCGAGTGAGTCGCCCGTCTTTGTCTGTGGGCGGGTGAACCATGAAAATGTAGATGTTGTTACGCACATAAAGCATAATATTACTGCAAGTACGGAAACAACGATTATCTTCGATTTTTTCATGGTATCACCTCCCTAAAATTTTAATTATTGCCAACTACCGCTACCGTCGCCGGATGTCTTGTAAGTAGTCTTAGTTCCTCTGTCACCGGCAGACCATTTATTCCAGTACTTATAGGTTTCACCCTTGTCGTTACCGGTATTAAATCCGCTTGAAGTACATCTGTAGAATGTAATATTAGATACTGATGAGGGAACTGAAGCAGTCCATGTATTGCTGCTGTTGGTCATCTGATAGTAATTACTTGTACTGTTATCGAATACAAACATTGTCGCACTTGAATCACTAACCCAAGTTGTACTTGAAGCATCAAATGTGATAGTAACGTTAGCTTGCTCAACGAACTTAGCATAATAAGTCTTGTTCTCTGTAAGAGTTACAGTTAAAGCAGCGTTAGTGCTTACTGCAGTACCTGTACAAGCTGAATTGTCGTACCAACCGGTAAACTTATAATTACCGGTTGCTGCTGCTGTTGCAGTGAAAGACGAACCGCTGTTATATGACAAAGTTTTCGCAGCCGTATATTTTGTTCCGTCAACTGTAATTGAACCGCCTGTAAAACCGTTCGACTGCGTTACTCCTGATGCATTTACTGAAACTGCATTGAGAGTAACACTAACAGGATTATACTCTGTCATTGTTGTATCGCCGAACAGGTAAGTCTTGCCGTATGTACCCTCAAGACCGTCACCTGTCGGATACTGATTGCCTGTACCGCCGGAACCGTTATTTACAATAGCACGGAAAGATCCGGTATGTGATGTTGTGAATGTAAGCTTATAATAACCAGTTGCTTCATCCTTGGACATTTTTGTACCAGGCCAATCACCTGCAGGATGTTCTGAAGTTGTGGTCTTATCGTAGATATATGCGTAGTAATTAGTATATCCTGATCTTTCAGCAAAGTAAATCGTAGTAGTTATGTCTGTAACTTTAAACCTTGCATATACAGTCTGGTTATCTGTTACTGTGATTGTCAGCGTCTCGGAAGCAGGATCGTCAAGACGATTTCCGCCAGTTTCAGCATCATACCAACCTTCAAAGGTTGCATTTTCAATAGGCTTTGCCTTCAAAGTTACTGTGCTGTTATGAGTTACGCTGTCAATATTAATTGTAGTGCCTGACTGAGTTTCAGAACTGTCAACAATCTGAGCAACTGTACCGCCATCTGAGCCTTCTGTAGTTACAGCAACAGCAGTAACTGTGTATCTCTTGAGGGTAAATTCAGCATACAAGGTTTTGTTATCCTGAATGTTGTTGAGTGTATATTCAGATAATGTGCTTACAGCAGTATCAGAGCAATCAGCTTTTTCGTGCCAGCCCTTGAATTCATAACCGTCGCTTGAGTTAACAAATGCTTTAAATGTTGCACTGCCGTCGTAATCGACAGTTACGCTTACAAATGCAGCAGAATCTGCTTCAGTTGTGAATGAAACTGTACCGCCATCGCTGCCCTGAATTCCCTCAGAAACAGCATAAGCCTTGATTGTGAATGTCTTTTTAACAAAATCACCATAAAGTGATATGTTGCTTGTAACATTTGTGAGCGTTACTTCTGTTGTGCTGCCATAGCTGTTATCAGAAGCATCGCACCATTTTACAAAGCTATAGCTTGCATTAACAGGCGTAGCAACAATTGTAATGCTGTCACCGTAATTAACGTTAGCTGTAGAAGTTGCTCCGCTTGTGCTTGAACCGGCTTTTACTGTACCGCCGTCTGAACCGACTGTACCATCAGTTCTTGCAGTAAGCGTTACGGTAAACACTTTCTTGAATATTGCATATAGCTTAATATCTCCTGCTACTCCCGTAGCACTATACTCAGCTTCATCGCTTACGAGTGTACCGCCAGTTGCCTTATCATACCAGCCTACAAAATTATATCCCGACTTTGCAACAGCAGTAAACGTTGCAGTAGTACCGTGAGTAACTTTAGTTGTCGCAGTTGCACCAGCTACAGTAGTTACACCGTCAGCAGTAACTTTCACTGTGCCGCCCGTAGCGCTGCTTTGTATATTATTGGTTACAGCTACGGCAGAAGCGTCGTACTTCTTGAGAACAAATTTAGCATAAAGTGTTTTATTCTCAGTATTTTTATTTGCAGTATATGTAAGCTCTGTTGTAACAAGCTTTGTGCAGGCTTCGTCGCTGTACCAACCAACAAATTCATAACCGTCGGTTTCCTTTACTACTGCGACAAACGTAGCTTCGCCTGTATAAGCGACCTCAACGGTTGCGTAAGCACTCGAAGCTGTCTGAGAGTCAAACTTGACAGTACCGCCAGTAGCGTCTTCCTTTACACCGTTTGTTGCGGCATAAGCCTCAAGAACAAACTTCTTGACATCATAGACTGCATAAAGATTAATCGGTTTCTGTAAATTAGTTATTTCAACAGTAGTCTGTGTGTTGTCATAAACAAGCTTGCTTTCGCTGTCATACCAACCCATAAACTCGTAATCTTCTGTATTAGGCAGGGCAATAAGTTTTACAGAACCGCCCTTCTGAACAGGAAGGCTTACTTTAGCACCGGGTGTACCGTCATCGTTAATCTGAACCTGACCACCGGCATCGTCTTCAGCAACACCGTCTGTCTTTGCAGTAAGTCTGACGTTAAACTGGAATTTTGCGTAATATGTATAGGTCTTATTTTTTTCACTCGCAGTTATATTAAACTGACTTACAGTGCTTGCTGATTTAGTGCATTCAGCGTCGGAATACCAACCCTCAAATGCATAATCATCCGAAGCAGGTGTAGCAGTAAGCTTAACCGTTGTGCCCTTTGTTACCTTAACAGTAGTAGCACCGCTCGGGCCTCCGCTCACCGTTACGGAACCCATTCCGGTATAATCTGAAGGGATAATAGCCTGAACTATTGCAGGTTCTTCCCAGTAACCGGTTGTAGATGATGTTACACGGAAAGTAGAAGCACTTTCTGTAGAATCTCTTCTTCCGGCAGGAATGGTATAAGTTGTTGAATCTTTACTTACCTTTAATGTAAGTGTAACAGAATCTGAATCGTTCGGGATAAAAGCTCTCCAGAAATTATTGTTATAGTTCATCTGAACAGTAACACCAGCTGCTGCAGTATTAAGAGTAACATTCTGCGGTGTATCGCTTTCACCGGGTGTCTTCAACACGTTTTCAGCGTTATCTCCCAAAACCTTAATTTCTGCTACGTCACTCCAAGTACCATATCCTTCTACTGAACCGGATTTTGTATTACCGAATGCAGTGTATGTAGGAATTGCAGTAGTTCCTGCGCTTGAGAGTGTTGTCTTCCAGAAGTTATAATAATTATTCTGTGGATTGGAATCAATATCACTGGCTGTACGATAGAAATAGAAATCCCCACTAGAATCTCCAAGTAATTCAGAAGCAACAGTCAAAGTCCATGTCGGCGGATCAATTGCCTTGTTATTCTCGTCAACAACCTTGGTCATTTCATAAGCATTACCCGAAGGTGCATAAACCCAGATTTTGGCATTATCATTACTAGCCCACTGCCATGTAGGGCTTGTTGCATCGCTGCTATTATGCGCAGATGTTCTGTCAACAAAGTTGATTTTAGTTGTTTTTACACCGGTAACAAGCTTAAAATCACCGCAAGTTACTGTTTTACCTGAATACTTTTCATTCGTTTCAGGATTACCCGAATCCTGAAGCCATAGAGTTAGCGTAATGATTTTTTCACCGTCTTTAGGAACTGTGAAAAGTATGTTGGAATCATCATCACCATTGTTATCATAATCTGAAAAAGCATGAATTTTAGTTGTAGTTACCTTAGTGCCGTCAACATTAGCTACTACATTTTCACTATCAACAGCATTATAAGAATATACAGACGTACTGCCTTCTGAATTAACAGAATCAGAAATCGAAATTGCTAATCTTACGCTGTTATCTGTCACTTCAGTACCGCCTATTTTAAAGGTAGGCACTTTGTCAAAATAAAAGCTCGCGGAAGTACCTACTGCTTTTACTCTGAAAGAAAACCTGATATAGTTAGTGTTTTTATCGTTTATTGTACCTTTTCTATAAGAATTGCTGCTTGCTCCGGCATTAGCAACCTGCGGGAAAAAGAAATTGTCTCCGTCAGCACTTGATGCAGTAGCAAGATGCACATTACCGGATGCACGAAAATACTCTTCAAGGTTGATTGGAGTACCTGAATATCCGCTTCCTGTACCAATCTCTGCGTTAGTATATGTATATGTATCAATCTTGCCAATTGCGTTGGTAATTTTGATTGATGAAATTGTTTCAACCCATGAATATGTTGAAACAAGTAATATCATTAACACTTCAATAAGTGCCACAACTGACAGTAAAAGTCCGTAGCGGGATTTATTTTTCTTTGTTATAGCATTTTTAATTGCGTAAAACTTTTCTTTCATTGTGACACCCCCTTTTCATTAGCCTGTACGTTTAACCGTGTCATCATTCTGCATCTCGAATGACATATTTTCCTGTCTTGAAATCAACTGCGGTGAATCAAGCACCAGATATTTTGTATCAGATGCACTTTTTAATGTAAAGCACTTAAGACTTGAATTAAGCGTCGCTTTTACCGATGTATTCTGATAATAATCGGAGCTTACTTTATTCATTGGAACAAGATTTCCATCATTGAATTCTGCATAGAGCACATAACCGTCATTTGTGATGTTGCTCTGAACCCACGACTTAATCTGACCAAGCGAAATCTGAATTGTTACAGTTTCTCCCGTAGAAGCAGTTGTTGTACCTTGTGTTGCAGCTGTTGTAGAAGTTGAGCCGCCGGTTGTTGTAGCCTGAGTTGCAACAGTAGTTTCGGTTGACGAACCAAGAGTTCCCCAATAACCGATACAAGGCGACAAACGTTTCTTTTGCAGCTGAGAATCATCTTCAGCTACCTTACCGTAACCGTTACCACGTCTTGCGGTGTAAACTGTCTCAACCTTTCCGGTTGCAGTGCCGTCGTTGGTACGATACTCCTGCAATTGGTTTGCACCGAGAATATCTGTTGCCCATCCAGATGCTGTTGAGCTCAACTGAGAATCAACGCCTTCAAATGTATGCCAAGCGTTATAAATAACTTCTTTATCTTTATTATATCTGTAGAAAGAAATGTCAGTAATTACATTCTGCGGAATAGGTGCATACCATTCGGTTGTACTTCCGTATGACTGCTTCATTACTACAGACTTCATTGCACCTTCGGAATTTATATCTTTATATGTCATAACTACGTATGAATCGTTGCTTCCATTTACCCAGTGAGTTTGTCCGCCGTCACTATCAGGTAAAGTATCATCAACAAAATAAACATATTCCATATCAGTCCAGTTACTTTCAAGTTCAATATCAACAGAAATATTCTGGCCGACATACTGGTCGCAGGCATCACTCGTACCCTCAAGCCAAACAACCATAGCAACATTAAGAGCCTTCTGTCCTACAAGAGTAAAAATAGGTTTACCCGTACCAAAATAGTAATCAGAGAAGGATTCTGCGTCAGAAAGTTTTGTTGTAGCTTTGCCGTTTTCATCAATTGAATCAATAGCATTATACTTATTTACATAACTATTAAGAAGTGCAGACGGATCAAGAACAGTTGGTTCGTAAGCACTGTCATCAATAAAAGACATACGAACCGGACATTCGGCATGCTCTTCCTGAGCAATCGGAACGCCGTTGGAATCATAGGTGATTTTTGTAGAACCGTCAAATACTTCATGAACTGTTTCGTCGTTCTCAATACGGTCAACGGTAACGGAATAGCTCTTGATATATACATAAGTTACGCCCGAGTCGCCCTTGAGAACAAAATCTTTGTAACAGTAATTTACGTTCTTATCACCTGCGTTACCTTCACGGAATGTCATTTCGGAAGTGTTGCTTGTGAAAGTACCCGTAGTCGGGAAGAAAATATTTCTGCCGTCAACGCTTGATGCCTCTGAAAGCACCATATTTTCGATTTTGATTTCGTTTTTCAAATCTTCACCGTCATTTACACGAAGACCGGAAACAGACTCCATAGTAAAAGTATCGGAATCTATATATGCTGTATCACTTATCGTAAACCACGCAAGAGTAGATGAAAGCAAAAGTAAAAGAATCAGGAATATTGAGATGTATGAAGTAGAAACCTTTTTCAGATTAAAACCTTTTTTACCGTGAAAAGCATTATTAACTTTATCTAATGCATTTTTCAGTTTCATACCCTCAACTCCTTTCTTTATATATTATACTTTATTTTATTGTTAAATCAAGATAAATTTGAAATTTACCCTTTACAAGTGCAAGACGGTCTTCAGTATCTTCACCGTCAACCCACATATTGCATCTTAAGCATTTTGTATAGTAGAGGTCATCACCGGTTCTGCCGCCTAAATTTTCAGTAATTACGGTTTTTTCCTCTAAAACATATTCATTTTCGCTGTTTTTTACAGAAGTTTCGAAATAATCCAAACCGGAATCGCTGTCAATAGTCTTTAGTGTTTTTGACGTATCTGTAACTTCATAGTAGTTATGTTTGTAAGTCAAACCGTCGTAATCGGTTTCAGCAACATCAAGTTCAACACCGGATGAACCGGAACCACTGTAAAAATAGATATCAGGTCTGGGAATCCAGAGTAACTTCAATTCACCCTCAGTACTGTCAGTATAATCAACCACAGAAAATCTTGCTGCACCTACAATGCAGTCTCTGGAATAATCTCCCTCTGTGCTCTTATTATATGAATTTTCACCGACCATCTGATCCGGATATAAGGTAGTAAATTTAGAACTTGTTGTAAGCGAAACTGTATGACTAGTCTTTGAACGGATATACAAATCAAAGCTCAAATAATTTTCATTAGCAGTTGCTTTTTCCCAGTCAGCAGAAGTATCGGCATAAGCTACACCGTTTGACTGAATAAGCGCCGGTTTATAAAAGGTCTTTCCGTCAGACGTTACTTCAGACATAACGAGATCTTCTATAAAAGCATAGTTTTCAGCATTAAGTGTGATATAACTTGTAGTATAATCATCATCAGTCGGAGTTGCACCCGGAGCTACAATAGCAATTTCAATTCCGTCAGGAACATCACACTGTACGTTTAGTCCGTCAGCTACATCTTCCGTATGACTCGTAAACCACGCCCACATCGCAAGAATTGTAACAAAAACAAGTACAAGCAGAATTATTAAATTTTTGGTAATCATTCTTATCGTCTTTCTGTTAGACGCAGTAGAATTTTTCATAAGTCTGCCTCTCCGGAATTACTTTATCAGTTGCTGTCGATGATGTCGTTCATTTCAATGAGTTCTTCTTTTGTGAACATATTTTTTCTTGCTTTTTGCTTTGCAAACCTTACCTCAGCCTTTGCTTTTTGTTTAGCAAGTCTGATTTCTTCTTTAGCCTTGCGCTTAACCTCAGCAATTTCTCTTGCCTGCTGAGATTTAAGCTCTTTAATTTTTGCATTATACTGTTTTTCAGCAGCCTTTTGTGCTGCTTCAACACGCTTGTCTACAGATTTCTGAACTTTTCTTACTTCCGAAGCATGCTTAGCTTCAACAGCAGCCGAAGCCTTGTCATTTGAAAGTTTAATCTGTTCAATCTGCTTTTCGTGTTCTGCCTGCTTTTCAGCAAGTTCATTTATACGTTTCTGCTCAGCCTGATTTGCCTTATCAGCAAACTCAGCGTTGAGCTGAGCAACATATTTTGTATGAGCAGCCTCAGAATCATCAATCTGCTTTTGCAGTGACTTCTTCTCGGACTTGAACTGTTCCTCGGCAGCCTTTGTTTTGGCTGCAAAGTCTGCGTTCATCTGCTCTACCTTTTCCTTATGAGCAGTACGCTCATCCTGAAGCGTATTTACAAGCTTTTCATTTCTCTCTGTAAGAGATGTAATTTCTTTCTTGTTGCTCTCTATCTCTGCTTCGCATTTAGCGAGATTATCGGTAAGAGCAGCAATTTTTGCAAGCTGCTCGGCAGTCTGCTTTTCGAGCTCATCGATTCTTGCGGTCTGCGCCTCAATAATCTTTTCCTGCTCTTCAATTTTGGACTGCATACGAGCATTTTCCTGCATAAGAACCTGAATACGGTCGTTGAGGACTCTGATCTGCTCGTTGAGTTCTGCAATTTTATTATTCAGCTCATCAATTGTCTTGTTCAGTTCCTCAATCTTTTCTTTGAGAGCCTGATTTTCTGCTTTGAGAGCCTTAATTTCATTTTCTGCTTCAAGTAGCTTCAGCTTTGTCTGCTTAAGCTCTTCTTTCAGCTCATCTATCTGATCCTGAAGTGCAGAAATCTGACCTTTTAAGGTCAATATCTGCTGTTCCTTCTGTTCAAGTGTTACCTTGAGGTTTTTAACTTCATTAGTAAGATCGAGGATTTTCTTTTCACGCTCACGGATCTCACGCAAACGGATTTCCATTTCCTCTTTGCGGACAGCGTCAATCTGTGCCTTCATTACCGATTCACGGGTCTTTTCAGGCTTAGCCTGCTCCTCGGCAATTCTTGCGTTCTCCTCCTCGTACTTCTGCTGGAGAATGTTACGCAAGCCGGGGTTGGTGGCGATTGACATCATAAAATGCTCAAATCCCATTGCAAAATAAACGTCCTGCTGAATCTGCTCGTCCATTTTGCCCTGGTAATCTTCGCTTACAATCTCAAATCCAGTACGCTTATAGCTGTCGAGGAATGTCCAGAGCTCCATAGCCTTTTTGAAGTTAGGATTCTTCTTCAAAAGGTTAGTCTGAGTAATCGGCGGACGAACCTCGGGCTCTTTTGCAATTTCACGCATAAGCTGGGTATTTAAGAACTCGTTAAGAGTTGTGCGGATACGTCTGATACGGTCGAAGTCGGAAAGCTCGGAAACGTCGAGAACATCTAGGTCATCGGCAAGCTTGTCATGTGACTCGTTGACGTAATTGATTGAAAAATCAATCTTCTTATCGTTAAAATTGACGTGACGTTCCATTTGAATCCTGTTATAGCTGTCATTTGGCACGTCTTTCATCTTGGAATATTTGTCATCAACAAAGATCAAAGCCTTGCGGATAAGCGTCATAAGAACACGATTTTCATAAATCGCAAAGCTTTCTTCGCGTTCGGTTGTCAGAATCTTGTTGGGGGTAACCATTCCGTCATCGTCAACCTTGGCAATGAAGTTGGTGTGCTGCGAGAGGTGCTTTACCGACTCAGGTCCTACCTTGCGGGCAAGCTCAATACGAACAACATTTTCAACCTGCTTAATAAAACGTCTCTGCTCGTCAATAGCTTTCTGAATATAAGGCAGGGTTTCTTCGATTGCTACAACCCAGTCCATATCGATTACTTTTTCGTTAGTTTTACCGTCGAGAGAATCGTTGCCCTTGTCGCCGTCCTTAAAGCCTTCATTTATGTAATTGTAAGTAAAATCATTTTTCAGAAGCTCCTGCATATACATGTAGGCTCTGTAATATTTACTGAAATCAGCCATTGGGTAGTACTCCTCATCATGTTAAGCACAACTTATTATTGCATAAACACAATAATATCTATCATCTGCAATTGATATACTAACTAAAGGGCGAACAGAGTTCGCCCTTATATAGCCGGATTATACAAGCTTTTTGAGCATACGCAGATAATCTTTACATTCATTCATATTTTCTTCGCCGAAAAGCTCGTCGATATAAGCGCAAAGTCCGTCAATTTCATCTCTGATATACGAAAGGTTGAGTGACTCAAACTTTCTGAATACCTTTCTTGCGAGAACATAGTCAAGACCGTCAATTTCGGTTCCACCTGTACCAACGTAAGCAGGAACAAAGTCACGAAGCTGCTTAACAATACGGTTACCGAAAGCTATACGGAAATGCTCAATAACATAGTCATCAAGAAGTCCGATCTTTTTGATGTTTTCTTCTGAAACAACATATTTAGCTTTTGCTTCGTTAAGTATATCTTCAAAATGCTTGTAGCTGATATAAATCGGCGGTGTGTCTTCTGCATCAAAGGCAACACCTTTAGTATCAATGTTAATCGGCATAGCACGGTCATAAACCTTATCTGTAATTGCAAAGGTAGAGTCATCGTTGTTAGCTGTACCAATATACCACATATTCGGCGGAATTTGCAGCTGACCGTTTTTGATGTGCTTCGGGTCGGTAGGCCATGCGTTTGGAATGATGTCGACAATCCACTCGTCACGTGACGGCATTTCAAGAATTGAAAGCATTTCTGCAAAGTAATACTCAACACGTGCGATGTTCATTTCGTCGAGGATTACTGCGTAAATATTTTCGTTGTAAGAAGCCTCGTACATAGCACGGAGAAGTTCGGTTTCGTTAAATTTCTTTGTAAATTCGTTGAAATAACCGAAAAGCTCTGTTCTGTCACGCCATGAAGGCTGAACAGAAGCGATGATTGACGGATTGTTAATAAACTTACCAAAGGCATAAGCAAGTGAAGTTTTACCTGTACCTGAAATACCCTGTAGGATAATAAGTCTTGTTGAAGCGAAAGAAGCAACAAAAAGTCTGATAAGTTTAATGTCATAGTAAAGACCAAGACGTGAGCAAGCGAACAAACGGAACTTTTCGCAGAACTCTGGAAGTGTAATCTCATTATCATAAACCGGCGGTACGTAATCAGCCCAAAGCTCGTCGATTTCTGCAAGCTTGTAGAAACGTGTTTCGTTTGTATTTTCTTCTTCCTCACCGTTATTAAGAGCTTCAATTTCCTCGCCTGTGAGTTCAGCAATTTCGTTGGGGTTAAGACCGATTTGTGAAACCTTCATAGAAAGGATTTTATCCTTTTCGAGGTTTAATCTCATTACCTCTTTATTAAGCGCCTGAACTTCCTTTACAAGGGAGTCGGTGTCTTTTCTTCTGCGGTGTGAACGGATAAACTTTTTTACGGCGACGATAATGAGCCATACAATAAGTCCAAGCACAGCAACAAGAAGCACTATGGCGAGAATTGCAATACCCCAGGCAAGTCCTCCCAGCTCGGTGGTATAGCCGTTTATGATATTGATATAGGCAGGAAAGTTAAACGCCTCTCCTATTCCTGTAAACAATCCTGATATGATTGACCACAACGAGCCAAAAAACTGACCGAGAAATTCAAACAGAAATTTAAATACTGTGTCCACGGTACTTCGTCTCCTTAAAAAAATCTACCT
>JBJFHX010000109.1:0-13332 GCA_051893995.1 Ruminococcus sp. | reverse complement strand
ATTACAGTCGTAGGGACACGGCGTGCCGTGTCCGTAGTAACGATGAAACTTTACCGAATATATCATCATTATAGTGACAAACAAACCTTTCCGTAGGGGACGGGTTCCCACACGTCCCATTCACAAAAATTGCATTGCAATTTTTGTGTGGACACGGCAACCATGTTACTCTTGACAGAGTGAGTGTCCCTACGACTGTAAAGGTAACGTATGTGTAAAACCGTAGCGAGCGACGCCCTCGTCGCTCACAAAAAACGTCACCTATATAGCAACGCATATTCAAAAAATAAACCTTTTCTAACAACACGCACTATTATAAATTCGGAGATTTGCGTGTCGAGGCTCTCGACCGACCATTAACTCCACACTCCACTCTCCACACTCCAAACTAATCTAAATTATAGTTTAATTACAAAAATCGGCAACTATATTATTCTTTATTTTTATTGTCACAACTGCTAATTTCAACCATTTATATTTGTGAAAAGACAACAAATATAGCGGCTTGTCACAATAGATTTAGAATAAGGTGTGAATTTTGAAACGGCGGCAAAATATCTGTTGAATTTGACAAAAAGCTGTTGTATAATCATATATGTACAAGATTGTTAAAAAATCCACAAAGATAAATACAGCGAAAGGATGAGTACGATGAGAGGACTTTATTCGTCAAAAACAAAAATCCGCCACCAGATATTCACCGAAGTTGCTCGCTTTGCGTATGAGGGCGGCGACTATTCAAAGTTTGAAACACTGCCCTACAAGATTATTCCCGGCGAGATTTCTACATACCGTGAGAGCATCTTCCTTGAAAGAGCAATCGTAGGCGAAAGACTCCGCCTTGCAATGGGACTTCCTCTGCTTTCCGCTTCGGAGCAGGCTCCTATTTCAACAGGCGTTGAGGAAAGTATGGTTGACGAAAAGTTCTACGCTCCTCCGCTTATAAATATCATAAAATTTGCCTGCCACAGTTGTCCCGAAAAGCGTGTGTTCGTAAGCGACGGATGTCAGGGCTGTCTTGAACACCCCTGCACCGAGGTCTGCCCCAAGGGCGCAATTTCTATTCAGCACGGCAAGTCGGTAATTGACGATGAAAAATGTATCAAGTGCGGCAAGTGCAAAAGCGCTTGCCCCTATAACGCAATTATCAAGCAGGAACGTCCCTGTGCCGCAGCCTGCGGAATGAAGGCTATCCACAGCGACGAGCACGGCAGAGCAGAAATTGACTACGACAAGTGCGTTTCCTGCGGTATGTGCCTTGTAAGCTGTCCTTTCAGCGCAATTGTTGACAAGAGCCAGATTTTCCAGACTATCAAGGCTATCCAGAGCGACACTCCCGTTTATGCGGCTGTTGCTCCTGCTGTTGCAGGTCAGTTTGCCGGACTTCCGTCAAGCAAAATCCGCAACGCTTTCAAGGCTCTCGGCTTTGCAGACGTTGTCGAGGTTGCAGTCGGCGCAGACCTTTGTACCGTTGAAGAGGCAAAGGACTTTATGGAGGAGGTTCCTGCAAAACAGCCGTTTATGGCTACTTCGTGCTGTCCTGCGTGGAGTATGATGGCTAAAAAGAACTTCCCGACAATCGCATCAAATATTTCAATGGCGCTCACTCCTATGGTGCTTACTGGCAGACTTACAAAGAAGCAGTATCCCGGCTGCAAGGTAGTATTTATCGGACCCTGCGCCGCTAAAAAGCTTGAAGCAAGCCGCAGAAGTATCCGAAGCGACATTGACTTTGTACTTACCTTTGAAGAGGTTGCAGGTATGTTCTCGGCTAAAGAGGTTGACTTTGCTTCCCTTCCCGAGGACGAGGAAAAGTTTTCATTCGCAAGTGCCGACGGCAGAGGCTTTGCAGTAAGCGGCGGCGTTGCAAAGGCAGTTGTAAACGCAATTTCAAAGCTCGACCCCGAGCGTGAGGTAAAGGTTGCCAACGCACAGGGGCTTGACGAGTGTGCAAAGCTGTTGAGAATGGCAAAGGCAGGAAAGTACAACGGCTATCTGCTTGAGGGTATGGCTTGCCCCGGCGGATGCGTTGCAGGTGCAGGAACAATCAACGTTCCTGACAAGTCGGCAATGGAAGTGCTCAAGAGCAAGAAGGAAACTAACTTTGAAGGCTCTGTTGAAACTCCGTTTATCAGTGCACTTTCAACACTTGAAAATATGTACCACGAGTTCGACTACAAGAACGATAACACATAATTAATTGAATTTTATATAATATAACGGCAGGAATTGCAATTTGCAGTTCCTGCCGTTATTTTACTTTTCGCCGCAATCGCAGTTGTCGCCGCATTTTTCCGAATACGGACAACCGCTGCATTTTGTACAGCACTTTTTCTTTTTTCTGAAAATAGAGTATATGCAAAGCCCCACAAGGAGCACTGCAATAATGCCGATTACAATATCGGCAATCGGAATTCCGAAAATCATTTACATCATTCCTATGTTCATAATAAGTGTGCCAACCTGGAAAACGAGCGCAGACGCAAGCCACGCAACAAAAATCTGATACACAACCGTTACAGCCGTCCACTTTGCACTGCCCATTTCCTTGTGAATTGCCGAAAGCGCCGCAATACACGGTGTGTAGAGCAGAACGAAAACGAGGAACGAGAAAGCCGAAAGCGGAGTAAATGCGCTTGCAAGGCTTGCTCCGGGGTAGAGCACCGCAATAGTTGAAGCAACGCTTTCCTTTGCGGCAATGCCCGTAACGAGCGATACAGAAGCTCGCCAGTCGCCGAAGCCGCAGATTGAAAATACGGGAGCAATAAACTTGCCGATTGATGCAAGCATACTTTCGTCGGGCGAAACCATCTGCATTGAGAAGTCAAAGCTCTGCAAGAACCAGATAAGGATTGACGCTCCTAAAAGCACAGTTCCTGCTCTTACAAGGAAGTCCTTGAGTCTGTCCCATACGTGAAGCCAGAGGCTCTTAGGAGAGGGCATACGGTAGGGCGGAAGCTCCATAACAAACGGTGCGTTTTTGCCCTTTAGAATCGTGTTTTTAAACAGCAGAGCAGTAAGCACTGCAACAACCATTCCGAGAATGTAAATTCCGAAAATTACAAGAGGTCCGCAGTCGGGGAAGAAGTACGATATAAACAGCAGATAAACGGGCATTTTTGCCGAGCAGGACATAAACGGTGTGATTAAAATTGTAAGCCGTTTGTCCTTCTGATTTTCAAGCGTTCTTGTTGCAAGCACTGCGGGAACGGTACAGCCAAAGCCCATAAGCATAGGCACAAACGCTCTGCCCGAAAGTCCTATGTACCGTAAGAGTTTATCCATAATAAACGCCGCTCGTGACATATATCCGCTGTCCTCAAGCAGTGACAGCAGGGTAAACAAGAGCATAATCTGCGGTAAGAATGAAATAACCGAGCCGACGCCTGCAATTATTCCGTCAATAACAAGGCTTTGCGCCCATTCGGATGCATTCACCGAAACGAGGAGCGTTTCAAGTCCTCCTCCGAGTAAGTCGGTGATAAGATACGTTGCGCCGTCACGCAGAAGCGTTCCGGGTGTGCCGAATGTTACCGCAAACACCAGAAGCATAACGAGCAGGAAGAACGGCAGTGCAAAAAATCTGTTTGTGACTACCTTGTCGATTTTGTCCGATACGCTTAAATAGTCGGCTGGTCGCTTGCGTGTGACCGCCTTCTGCGTAATAGAGCATATGTATTTATACCTTTCGTCGGCAATAATCATCTCTCTGTCAACGTTTTTTGAGGTGTGAATTTCGTCAACGTGCAGGTTGATATGTGCCTTCTGCTTGTCGGTAAAGTTGTAGTGATTCCACGTTACCTTGTCGCCCTCAAAAAGCTTTACAGCCGTCCAGCGTTTTCTGTGGTAGCTGTGTTGTTTTATGCCCTCCAACGCATCCTCAATTTCACGCAGGATTCTGTCAACCTCGTAGGAATAAATGTTCTTTACAGGCACGTATTTTCCCTTGTCGTAAAGCTCGGCAACCTTTTCAATCAGCTTGTCGATACCCACATTTTTGCTTGCCGAAATCGGAACAATCGGTATGCCGAGCTGTTTTTCAAGAAAAGGAATATCGATTTTGTCGCCGTTTTTTTCGAGTAAGTCGCACATATTCAGCGCAATTACAATCGGTCTTGCAAGCTCCGCAAGCTGAGTGGTCAGGTAGAGATTACGCTCGAGATTCGTTGCGTCGATTATGTCAATTATAACGTCGGGGTCGTCGTTTAAAAGGCAGTTTCGTGTTACGATTTCCTCGGGCGTGTAGGGCGACAGCGAGTAAATTCCCGGCAAATCCACAACCTCAATATCACGTCCGAGCGAGTTTTTCACCTTGCCCGACTTCTTTTCAACAGTAACGCCCGGCCAGTTGCCGACGTACTGCTTGCTTCCCGTAAGCTGATTAAAAAGCGTTGTCTTGCCGCAGTTCGGGTTGCCGGCAAGCACAACGTTTATCGTCTTGTTTTTGTCCTGATTACTTTCCATATATATCAATCCTCAAGGAAAATTTCTTTTGCCTCGCTCACACGCAGGCTAAGCTCATACCCTCTCACAATTATGACAATCGGGTCGCCGAAAGGTGCGGTTTTCAGCTTTTTCACCGTAGCTCCCGGGGTGATTCCCATATCAATTATACGCCTGCGAAGTGCGCCCGATGAGCCGAGGCGTGAAACAACGCCTGTCTGACCGAGCTTTAAATCGTCAAGAGTTTTCATAAAATTACCTCTTTATAAAGTTAGTTTAATCTAACTATATGATACCACCATTGGAAATAAAATGCAATAATATCCGACAAAAGTGTGGAAATCGGGTGTTATGTATGGTAGAATAAAGCCAAGTCAAAATTAAATGAAAACATTATTGTTGAAAGGAGTGCGCCTATGAAAAAAATCATCTTTACCATTATACGCAGTATCTTTGCAATACTTGCAGTAATTCTCGCTGGTTTTTTAGTAGCACCTATGGGACAGGGTATTATAAATATCGGAAATATTGCGGGAACGGCGCTCTGCGTGTGGATTTTCTGCGTGAGCGTTGCACCGATTCACAGGGCGATAAGAAAAATTTTCTGCCGTCATAAATTCACAAAATTTCTCTACCGTTTTGTAAACGTTTGCTTTATCATATTTGCAGTTTACGGCACGGTTGTGACTTCGCTTATGACGTGGGCGGCTTTGCAGACCCCGAGTGAGAATGCAACGGTTGTAGTGCTCGGCGCACAGGTAAAGCCGTGGGGACCGTCGGCTGTTTTAAGCGGCAGAATAAGCGGAGCACAGAGGTATCTTGAAGAGCACGAGAGTGCAAGCGCAGTGCTGTCGGGCGGACAGGGAAGCGACGAGCCGACAAGCGAGGCTCAGTGTATGTACGATACTTTAACAAAGCGTGGAATTGATGAAAACAGGCTTTATATGGAGGACAAGTCCACCAACACCACAGAAAATATCGAAAATTCGGTGCAGGTGATAGCGGACAATAATCTTAACTCCGACCTTGCAATTGCAACCGACTTTTATCATCAGCTCAGGGTGCGTATAATTATGAATCAGCTCGGAATAGAAGAAAATGTCGGAGCTGTGAACTCCGACACTTCAATTCTCTATCTTCCCGTTTTTACTGTCCGTGAATGGTTTGCCCTGCCGTATCAGGTTCTATTTCGGTAGCCACAACCTCGGCAACGCTGTTGAACGAGTCAACGTGAACGCCGCTCTGGTGACGAGAGCTTGAAAATTCAAGCGGATAGGTTTCGTTGTTCACAACGTCAACAATCGGCGAACGCTTTGTTTCGCTGTTGCGTGACGGAAGCTCAATGGGATATTGTTCGTGTTTTTTATCTGACTTTTTACTCATAAATAAAACCACCTTTTTGCTGAGGTGGTTTTATTTTTTGCATTGTTTAATTTTTTATACGTCATTTGCCGGTTTTTAATGTTCTGACGATTATTTCAATCGTGTCAATTGCGAGCGCAAGAATTATTACGCCCATAAAGAAAAGCTGGAAATTCGACAGAACAGCTGGAATAACACTTCCGCTTTCTGTGGAATAGCCTGTAATGCAGTCGATAAAATCACGGCTTAAAATGTTATCCCTTGCAAGCCATATGACAGTGAGAACGGCTGAAAGGACATTTGTCACAATAGACGTAATCATAACCTTTTTGTTTCTTCTGCCCTCAATCAGCTTTACGGTTTCTCTTGTTATTCCGAGAACGCCGAACAGCACAATGATATACCAAGTCGAATGAATAGTGTCAATGTCAAGAATGGGAATCCACGTGTTTGTTTCAGTGATTACAAAGCTGAAAATCTGCGGACAAATCAGAAAAATACTTAAAAATGCAATTGAAAATGCAATTCCGACAATCGGCTCAGACTTTGAAATTTTTTCCTTTTTAACGGGAACGGGCGGCAGATTGTCAAGGTTGCCGCTGTTATCAATTTTTATGTTTTTATGATAGAAAATCGCAAACAGAATCGTAACAAACGCAAACGCCCACACAAGAGCAGACGGGAGCATTGTGAACAGATTTACAAATAAATCCCTGAAAAAAATTACAAAGCTGTTTGCATATGACGGTGCTGTGCCGTCAAAAGTATTTGCAATCGGTGAAAGGAATGATGCAATCGTGATTCCTGCGCATACGCAGATAAGCACGATTTTGAGAACATATTTGTAGGTTGAGTAGTACGGCGAGCCGATAAGGCACTTGTCGGAATCGGGATTGTACTGCTCGTAAAGCTCCTGCGGAGTGCCAAGCTCGGTAAGCACAACCTTTATGTCCTTTTCGCTCGGAGTAACGTTTCCGCAGCGTTCTGTGAGCATATCGTCAATTATCGTGCGGAGCTCGTCCGATACGTCAGCTCTGATTTTTTCGGGCAGACGCTTTGTTGCGGCGTAGATATATCTTTCAATAAGGTCATTTGTCATTTTTATTTTCCTCCTCTGACAGCAGTTTATCAACATTCTGAGAAAATGTTTTCCACTGCTCCGTTGTCTTTTTGAGAACGATTAAGCCGTCCTCGGTAATTTTGTAGTATTTTCTCGGCTTAGCCTCGCTTGTTTCCCATTCGCTTTTTAGAAGTCCCTGCGACTCAAGGCGGCGCATAAGGGGATAGAGCGTGTTTGCCTCAATCGGGATTGAGTGGTTTTGCAGTTCCTTTACAAGGTTGTAGCCGTACATCGGCTTTTGCAGTCGGTTGAGCACAAGCAGTATCAGCGTACCACGCCTCAGCTCCTGCACCAGTCCCGAAACAATGTCGTCGTGATTCATATTTTCACCACCGTTTTTGTATTCAACAATATTGTGTAATATAATTATACTGTGTAACGCACACTATGTCAAGAGAAAAAATAAAAAGCTGTGAAATAAAAATTGTTTTCACAGCTTTTAGGTTATTTAATTATTGAATAAGCCAAATGAAATATATCGTTGTACATTGTTAAGACTAAAAATACACATATTGTATGAAATAAAAATTAGATTTTGATATTAATCAGTGTAGGGAACGGTCTTGACCGTTCCGCTGATTTACAAGCCAACTCTTAACCGACTCGGAACGGTCAAGACCGTTCCCTACATTTGAATGTGGTTATTTCATTACAAATTTGATAATTCTTAGAATTAACACCGTCGTAGGGACACGGCGTGCCGTGTCCGTGTTGACTATCAAACGTAACCGATTATATCATTATTATAGTGACCAACAAACATTTCCGTAGGGGACGGCTTCCCAGACGTCCCGAAACGTTACATATATATCAACTTAAAATTCGGGCAACCGTTTTTTCCTAAATATCCGATTTTTTTCACTCGATTTGCCTGCGGTGGCACACCGCCGATTTGCGTGTCGAGGCACTCGACTTACATACTTTCGGGACAGCTTATGTTGAACATTGTCAGTACGTTTCTGATTACCGCCCTTACGCAGTCGCAGAGCGCAAGCCTTGCCTGCATAAGTCCTTCTTCCTCGCCCTTTACACGGCAGGCGTTGTAGAACTTGTGGAACAGCGTTGCAAGCTGTGTTACGTAGCGTGTAATCTTTGTCGGGTCGTAGTCCTTTGCGGCGCTGATAATCTCGCTTGTGTAGGAAGCAAGGTGATTGATAAGCTCACGCTCTTCGGGAGCAGTCAGCAGTGCAAGCTCCTCTGCACTGCACTCACGTGCGTTGATTCCATCCTTTGCAAGCGACTTGAAAATACTGCAAATTCTTGCGTGAGCATACTGAACGTAGTAAACGGGGTTCTGGTTGTCCTGACTTACTGCAAGGTCGAGGTCAAAGTCCATCTGCGTGTTAGCCTCTCTTGTGTTGAACAGGAATCTTGCGCTGTCAACGGGCACCTCGTCAAGCAAATCTCCGAGCTGAATAGCCTTGCCCGTACGCTTGCTCATTCTTACAAGCTCGCCGTTTCTTACAAGCTTTACAAGCTGCATAAGCACAACGTCAAGCTTGTCGCCGTTACAGCCGATAGCGTCCATTGCGCCCTTCATTCTCATAACGTGGCCGTGGTGGTCTGCACCCCACACGTCAATGAGCGTTGTAAATCCTCTGTCAAATTTATTCTTGTGATACGCAATGTCAGCCGTAAAGTAGGTGGGGTTGCCGTTCTGACGGATAAGTACGTCGTCCTTTAATTCAAGGTTGTCAATGTACTTCTGACTTTTGCCCTCTTTTAAAAGCTTTTCGGTGAGCACCTCTTTGTTCTTGTACCAGATTGCGCCCTCTTTTTCATATGTCAGTCCCTTTTCTGTGAGCAAATCAACAACAGCCTTTACGGCGCCGCTCTTGTGAAGCTCGCTTTCAAAGAACCACTTGTCGTAGAAGATTTTGTACTTCGCCATATCCTCCTGCATCTTCTTTATGTTCTTCGGAAGAGCAAAGCCGACGAGTGCGCTCTTGCGCTCCTCGCTCGAAGCATTTACAAGACTGTCGCCGTTGAGGTCGGCGTATTCCTGTGCAAGCTCGGTAATGTCTGCGCCCTGATAGCCGTCCTCGGGAAATTCAATCTCGTCGCCCTTGAAAATCTGAAGATAACGAGCCTCAAGCGAACAGCCGAACTTTTCAATCTGATTGCCTGCGTCGTTAACGTAGAACTCACGCCATACATTGTAGCCTGCTTTGTCGAGCACAGCGGCAAGGCAGTCGCCGAGCGCGCCGCCTCTTGCGTTGCCCATATGCATAGGACCTGTCGGGTTTGCCGAAACGAATTCAATCATTACCTTTTCGTCTGCGCCGAATTCACTTCTGCCGTAATTTTCAGGGTCGCTCTGAATTTCTTTGATTACGTTTGAATAAAATTCCGTTCCGAGGAAGAAGTTGATAAATCCCGGCCCTGCCGTTTCAAAGCGTTCGCACATTGTACCCTCAAGGTCGAGGTTAGCCGTTATAGCCTGAGCAATTTTGAACGGCGGCATTCTGAAAGATTTTGCACCTGCCATTGCGGCGTTTGTTGCAAAGTCGCCGTGAGTCCTGTCGGCAGGAGTTTCGATTATAAACTGCGGAAGCTCTGCCTGCGGAAGCTCTCCGTTTTCGATTGCCTTGTTAATTGCGTTTGTAATTGCCCTTTTAAGCATATCAACCGCTTTTGCGTAAGTGTCCATTTTAATCCTCATTCCTGTTATTTTTTTCTTCTACCGTTATTATAAATCTGTTTTCGCTTACAAGGTCGGTGTTGAAGTCGAGCGTGTAGCTTACTTCAAGTCTGCCGCCCCTTTCGTTGAGCGTATTTTTCATTGTCTTTGTAAAAACGCCTATCATCAAATCGCCTGCAACCGTCTGGTAAAGGCACTGATGACGTTTGCCCTTTTCAAGCATAAGACGTGACTGCATCTCGCCCTTCCTTATGATAGTGACAATGTTGTCCTCAACCTTGATGAGGTTGTCGGAGTGGTTGTTCGGATTTTCCTCGTCATACTCCTTGTAGCCGATGTAGCAGTGATTATTTTTCATCATATAGTTGCCCGAAGTGAGCACCTCAACCCTGTCGGTTTCACCGTCAAGCGTTTGTTCTCCGATTATCGAAATCAGATATTTTTCCTTATCAGCCATATTCTTTACCCATTATTAATATTGCTCAATGTCAATCTGCGTAACTCTGTGTTCCATATTACGTCCGAGGAAAAGTCCTGCAACGCTTTCAAAGCCGTCGGGTGTGTCGCTGACGTAAAATTCGGGGTTCTTCTGCGTGCAGTCGTCATTGAGAAGATTCTGTTCCTTTAAAATTTTAGCGGCATAAACAGCCGTTTCGTATCCCGAGTCAACAAGCGTAACGTCCTCGCCCATAAAGTCGGAAATTGCGTCCCTCAGAAGCGGATAGTGCGTACAGCCTAAAATCAGCGTGTCAATTCCCTCGTCTTTAAGCTCTGAAAGATAACGCCTTACGACAAGGCGCACAATCTGGTCGTCACGGCAGATTATTCCGCTTTCGACAAGAGGCACAAACAGCGGACAAGCCTGCTCATAAACCTTGAACTTCGGATTTAGCTTTTCAAGCCTTAGCTTGTAGCTGTGGCTTCCGATTGTTGCGGCTGTGCCGATAATTCCGATTTTGCCGTTTTTCGTCTTGTGTGCGGCGGTAAAGGCTGTGGGGTTTACAACGCCTGTGTAGGGAACAGAGAGCTTTTTTTCAAGCTCGTCCCCTGCAACAGAGCTTACCGTACCGCAGGCGGCTACAACCATTTTTACGTTATTTTCAAGCAGGAACGACGTATCCTGAAATGCATATTTTTTAATTGTGTCACGGCTTCGGTTGCCGTAGGGAACTCTGCCCGTATCGCCGAAATATATGATTTTTTCGTTAGGAAGAACGTGCAGAAACTCCTTTACTGCGCTCAGTCCGCCGAGTCCGGAGTCGAAAACTCCGATTGCGTTTCGGGATGACATATTATAACCTTCTTTGTGTTGATATATACAAATTAAATAATAACATATTAAGTCGATTGTTGCAAGTCAAAATCTATTAATTGGCTAAAACCTTTGTATGCAGTTATATGATTTTATTTAACATATGTAGGGAATGACCCCTGTGTCATTCCTGAAAACTAACGCTTATCTGACGGATTAGGAACAACACGGGGGTTGTTCTCTACTTTTTTTAACTAATACTGTTATATCCTTTGACAAATGATACAATTAATTGTATAATGGCTAAGTACAGACTAATCCGAGAGGAAGATTAAGTTGGAATATAAAAAGGCATTTGATTTAATAGTAGGCAAAGTTGAAGCAGAGCTTGTTAAAACAGGCTATACAAAGCAGAAGGTTGCAACTGATAACGAAAACGAGCTTGTTGCACTTTTTACAAGTGAGAATCTTGCATATTCTGTTGTGTACTTCAAGGACAAACAGCAGATGGTGCTCCGTTCCTGCACAATGACAGAGGACGGTCCCGACAACGAGTGGAAAACTCTTGCAACGTGGCTTTATGACGATGAATTTGCAGAGCAGAAGGACGCTGAAAGTATCGCAAACGACTTTGTAGAGGGCGTTTCGGGTGCAGTTGCAATCAAGCGTGCAAAGCAGGTAAAGCAGAAAAAGAAAAAGGATGACGACGGAACAGCTACTCCGAAGTTCCTTGCAAAGCGTTTTGTAACATATTTCCCTGAATTAAGAGATGAAATAAAGAACGAAGAAGACTGCTATTTTCCGTTTCGTGGAGCGACCTTTGCAAAGGAGCATATTGCTCCGAAGGTTTCGACATATATAAAGAGAGCGTCAAAGCCTGAGCTTGAAAAGTTTGCAGGCGTGTTTAATTTGCAGTACGGCAACGGCGACGTTGACACACGCTCAATAATTACGGTTGTAATTTTAAACAGCCTTTCAAATGAAGAGTTTGAAAGCCTTTTTGAATATTTTGACGACGACCTCAAAAAAGCCTCTAAGGCGGCTCGCAAGTACAAGGGCAAAACTGTCAAGCCCGAAAAGCCGAAGAAGAGGAATGTTTCAAAGGCTACAAACCTTAAAAATTCTTGATATAGATGTTGACAAATATAAAATACGATATATAATAATATTAACGGTTGTCTTCGGGGCGGAGTGAAATTCTCCACCGGCGGTTATAGTCCGCGAACAAGCAATGCTTGCCGAGTCTGTGAAATTCAGACACCGACGGTTAAAGTCCGGATGAAAGAAGATACATATGATTGCACCTTTATAAGGTGTTGCAATTGTTTGTATGTAAGTGCCCTGTTACGAAAGTAACAGGGTTTTCTTTTTCCCGAAAATCTAAAAATAAAGGAGAAAAAACTTATGTCAACCATTAAAAACAATCAGGAAAAAACAAAAATTACAAAGCTTACTGTGACCGCTATGCTTACGGCAATAGCTGTAGTTTTGCAGTACATAGAGGTATCAGTGCCTCTTGTTCCGTCATTTCTTAAGCTGGACTTTTCGGACATTCCGGAGCTTATCGGTGCGTTTGTAATCAGCCCTATGTACGGAGTAATAATTTGTTTTCTTAAAAATCTTATCCATCTTCCGATGACAAGCTCTGTAGCTGTAGGAGAGCTTTCAAACTTTATCTTAGGCGCAGTTTTCGTTTTTGTTGCCGGAATGATTTACAAGCGAAACAAAACTAAGAAAAACGCGCTTATTGCTTCGTTGACCGGTGCAATTGCAATGGCTGTTTTAAGTGTTGTAACTAACTATTTTGTCGTTTATCCCGTTTACGCTCAGCTATGGGCAGGCGGAGATATGCAGGTGATTCTTAATATGTATAAGGCTATACTTCCTGCGTCCGATACTCTTTTAAAATCGCTGATTATTTTTAACCTGCCTTTCACATTTGTTAAGGGAATCATTGTTGCAATTGTTACTATGATAATTTATAAGCCCTTGTCAAATCTCATTGTACGAATGAATAATTCGTTTTCAAAAAAAGTTGACAAATGAATTATGAGTGCTATAATTTAAGTACAATAAAATTGTTAGTAAAATTCACAGAGTAGGAATTTGTGCGTGAAGTGTTCTGCGGACGGGGAGTTGTCGCAGAAACGAAAGAGGAAATCCTCTGCGGTACAGATTTTGCATCCCGCTGGCAATCATTCTCAATAATTAATTTTATTTTGATTTTAACGGGATAGCTTATGCTATCCCTTTTTTAGTCCGTTATATAAGACGGCGATTGTCATACCTCGGTATCTCGGGAGTCATACATTTTTCTGTATCTGACGCAGGATACTACTTTACGGCATCTATTTTTTATAGCATTTATGGGAATAATAAACTATATGGTCATTTCCTTTAATAAACTAAACTATAATTTGTCGTTGGAATTTATAGCAACGTTGACGTAGGGACACGGTGTGCCGTGTCCACACAAAAATTGCAACGCAATTTTTGTGAATGGGACGTGTAGGA
>JBJFHX010000108.1:0-13416 GCA_051893995.1 Ruminococcus sp. | reverse complement strand
AGTGCCGAAGCACCGCAGAGCTTCCAGTTTATGCGCCTCGGCTACTTCTGCGTTGACAACAAGGACAGCTCAAAGGAACACCTTGTGTTCAACAGAAGCGTAAGCCTTAAAGACGGTTTCAGGAAGAAATAAAAATTTGACGATATAAAAACGAGGTACAGCCGCAAGACTGCACCTCGTTTTTTATGTTTATTTTACTTTTTTGTATATGTTCTTTTGCAAAGAATAAATGTATCGTTTGACAGATAGTAATAATCTTTATCATCAAGAGCTGTTTCCTTATCTTCTGCCGGTTTATATGATTTAGTACCGTCCCAGCTCATATTAAAGATAAGCATACCGTCATCCTGAATTTTATATGATTCTGCATATCCTTGTGCTGAGGATTTAACAGGGGTATCAAGGCACGTCCCGTCTTCGTAAAAACTCATACCGTAATCTTTGATTTCACCATCTTCTGTAGTATAAAGCCATGTGCCAACAACAGCGTTTTTTGACGAACAGCCTGTCATAACAGATGTACTAAAAAATAAAGTTATTGCTAATGCAAACGATAAAATGGATTTGAGTAAACTTTTGTTTGTTGTCATTTTGATTTTCTCCTTTACACATTTATTGTAATTGTATTTTTGTGGCAGATTTTGTGTTTATTGTATCAAACAAACGGTTTCCGTCTGAATCAATATAAAACCAACAATCTTCATAGCCGTATTGTTCTCCGCCTGAAGCTATTTGTATGCCGTCTTTTTTTGCATGAGCTATTCCGTTATGATAAGGAGATATGCTTTTATATCCAAAATCCTCGGCTGAAAATTGCAAATTAAAAGCGTCGTCATAGACAGACGTTTCGTTTGTAATAAGCTTTCCATCGGAAAAATCAAATGATGAAGTTTGTAAAGGTTTGTCGATTATATTCCAAGAAGTATCAAACAATCCGACATAACTTTCTTTATCTGTTCCGGTAAGGCACAGTGCAATTTTACCGTTTTCAAAATACAGTTCAATTGAATTATCGGGAAGAGAATCGTAATTAATTTTATCTGTATATTCATTGTCCATTTTAATAAATTCACCTGAAGAAATATTATAACTAAAAATACATTCTGGGTATGAATGATTATATAGTATACAACAATCTTCGGATATAGCATAACATTTTATATCACTCCATCTTCCAACATAGTCGGGCAATTGAGTATATGTTAACTCTCCTTCAGTATCTATAAACGCTAAATAACCAATGTCGGTATCTTCTTCATCATATGTTGTGCTTATTAATGATATATCATCAAGAAAATAGAATTCTTGTGCACTATCAACCCATTTATTACTGTCAGTAAAATAATAGCTGTTGATTGGCTTGTCTTTATTTCTGTTATAAAAGCCCCATACTTTTTTACCGTAATAATTCATACTTTCAATAGGGTCATTACCGTTATATTTAAAATTAGTAACACTGTTTTCCTGAAAATCGTATAAAGTATAGGTGTAGTATGCTTCGTCAAATTCAGCGACACATTCCTGATACCAAACATATCCGTCTGCATAAGCAACAACTTTATTATCATTCTTTTTTGTTGAGCAATTATATGTTTTTAGTATATTACCTGTTTTATCAAGCAAGTAAAGCGAATCTTTAGTTTCGATATATGCATATCCGTTTGAGTATGACGTTAATTTTGCTAATTTTGGGGATATGCCAAGACTGTCTTTGTCTGTATAAAAAACAAGATTGCCACTTTTATCAATGCAACCACAGCATTCCTGTTTTTCTGCACCTTTGTTGAAAATAACCCACGCTAAATCCTCACTGTAATTATATGTAAGGTATATGTCAATTTCAGAAACGTCAATATCTGATAAAGTATTAGTTTCGTCTTTCAACTGACTTGATATACTTTGATTTGAATTATCGGATATAGATGTTCTGTTGCCGTCTTTTCCGTTTTCTGTACAACCGCATACGGCTATACATATAAGCAAAGCAACCAATAAAACAGATAACAATTGTTTTTTCATTGTAAAACCCCCGAATTCAGTCAACTTCAATTAAATATAATGTTGAAGATTTAACTGCCTTTGCTTAACAAGTACGTTGTATGCTTCTTCGACATTCCCCGTAACAGGAATGACTAATAATATACCAAGAAATAGTAATAGTGTTTGTTTCTGCGGATTTGAGCCGCTTACCAGATAATCAATAAAAGAACGCTTTTGCAAGCCGTTAAAGAAACAAATTGCACCTATAATTCCTATTACGATGCTTAAAATCAATTGAGCCTTATATACCCCTGATGACATTCCTTCTAATTTGTATATTGTTCTATTCATTATTTTCCTCCTGTTTTCAAATATTGTGAGATAATAATCTGCATAAGTTTTTTGGGAAAGCTATATTAGTGTATTTTTTATTCTCCTCCACTTGATTTGATATATTTAGATATCTATGAAACATAAAATATACCCTATAGTGTCTAAAGTATACACTTTTGAATACATATTGTCAATACTTTTAGATAATATTTTATACACTTTAGGTAATTGATAGAGTATAAAATGTATAATATGATACATATATCAATACCTTTAGGGCAGGAATAGTTTTATGGAAAGAGAAGAACTTACTAAGGAAATAGGAATAAACATAAGAAAACTGAGGCTGAAAAAGGATATAAGTCAGGAAGCGTTGTCTTTGTCGGCAGGACTTCACCCTGCATACCTCGGCAGGCTGGAGCGTGGAGAGAAGTGCCCGACTATTGACACGCTTTATAAAATCTGCAATGCTCTCGGTGTGGCAGTAAGCGAAATGCTCTGCTTTGAAAACGAAATCGAAAATGCAAACGCTCAGGCGAAAGCGAGAATTGAAAACGCACTGAAAAAAATCCCCGACAACCAACAGATTAAGGTTGCGGAGATTATTGAAAATATCGCAGAAATTGCAGACGGAAAATAATAAAAAAGCCTTTGCAGTTTTCGCAAAGGCTTGACATAGGCTGTAAATGTGTTATAATTAAGTCAGAAAGAGGGTACTGTGCAAGCGGTTACTCTATCCTGGTATTCGAAACACCGTTAGATTGGAGTCTCGGCGGTGTTTCTTTTTATGTAAAATAAAAAGACTTTGTACTTACTTTTTCTTGTGAAAAATCTCGTAGCAAAGAGAGATAACGCCGATAATCAAAGTTCCGAGTAAAAATAAGTCAGAATAAGATACCATTGTTATCACCTCCCTTTCGGGAGCAACCGCCTGCCGTTTGTCAGTACCCTCGCTTTTATTTTAGCAAGGGTATTTTCTTTTGTCAATATTTTGGAAATGTAAAACAAGGTACAGTCAGTAGGCTGTGCCTTGTTGTGTTATGTGAATTTTATCCGCTTATGCAACAAGTGCTTTCTGCAGTGCCGTTGCGTCGAGAATACTTACAACTCCGTCACCGTTTACGTCTGCAAGAAATCTGTAGAGCTTATTGGCGCTTTCGTTGTTTACAAGCGTTTTCTGAATGTCGGTTGCGTCGTTTATATCCAGACAATAGTCAAGATTTACGTTGCCCATACCTAAATATAAAGAGGCTTCGTTGGAGCTGGTGCCGTAGGTTGTCGGCTCAAAATATGCTGAAAGGGTTGTGTAGAATTCAACGTCGCTTTTGCCTACGCTCAGCTTGATGTAAAATTCAGCCGTGCCGTCCCTGTTCGGAATAACGGCGGTCATTGCTGCTCCGCTTGTTATAATCAGTCCCGATTTGTATGTTGTGCCGTCGGTGAAATCATAATTGTGGGTGTCATTTATTCTTTCAATTGTATAGGTATGAGAACCGTCCGCATTGAAGTATTTGCAGAAGTCTGAAAGCTTTACTTTTACCTTCTGATAATATGCGCCGGTGTCTTTGTATGAGTGCGGTTTGCCGGTTGAGCCTCCGCTGTTGCTATTATATGAGAATATGTCATACTCTGCATTTACTCCGCTGACAAGCTTTGTACCTTTGTTGCAGTCGGTGAATTTGATGTCGATTGTGTTGCTTGAATTATTTTTGTTCCTGAGCTGAAGATAATACTGATAGCTTGGCGGAATGTTGTAGGCATATTTCAGAATTGTGTTGTTCGGAACGTAAACCTTTTCGCCAATAAGCTCAAAGTACGGCTTCTGCGAAAGTACTCCGCTGAAGGTTTCGGCGGCATTTGCTGAGATTGTTCCGAGCAGAATAAGAATAATGCATAATGTAATGCTGATGATTTTCTTCATAATGTTATATCCTCCGTTGTAAATTATTACCTCAATATTTTATCATAAGCCTCAAAAAAGTACAAATGGAAAATACGCTGACAATAATTTGAATTTTTGTGACTGTTGCAAAAAAACGGAGTTTGCTAATTTTAGAAATAATGATATAATAATTATAAATTCAAAATTCGGGTGATGTTATGAAAAATATTCTGATTACGGGCGGTTCGGGCGGTATTGGCACTGCACTTTGCGTTGCGTTTGCGCAGGCAGGCTGTAATGTTGCCGTTCACTGCCACAAAAATAAAAATTCGGCGCAGAATCTTGCGAAAATTCTCTGCGAAAGCTACGGCGTAGGTGCGCTTGCAGTGCAGGCTGACGTGTCTGACAGGCAGTCGGTGAATGAAATGTTTGACGCTATTGATAACACAATGGGAAGTATTGACGTGCTTGTGAACAACTCGGGAATTGCTCAGCAAAAGCTGTTTACCGATATTACGGCTGAGGACTGGAAAGCTATGCTCGGCGTAAACCTCGACGGAGTTTTCAACTGCACGCAGGAGGCTCTTAAAAGGTATATGATAAAAAATCACAGAGGAGTTATTCTGAATATCAGCTCGATGTGGGGACAGGTAGGTGCGTCCTGCGAGGTGCACTACAGCGCCGCAAAGGCAGGTGTAATAGGACTTACAAAGGCTCTTGCAAAGGAGGTCGGCTTGTCGGGCGTAAGGGTGAACTGCATTTGCCCCGGAGTAGTTATGACCGATATGATGAAGTCCTTTGACGAGCAGACCGTAAACGAGCTGAAAGAGGAAACGCCGCTTAATGCCCTCGGAACGCCGAAGGATATTGCAGATGCGGCGGTGTTTTTGTGTAGTGACAAGGCAAAATTCATTACAGGGCAGATACTCGGCGTAAACGGAGGATTTGTGATATAATGTGCAATAAAGTTGAAGATGAACACTGCGAAAATAAAGATTTATATTTTCTGCTCAAAGAAGGACTTGATTGTATAACACCGTTATCAGGAATTCCTGCTAAAGAAGTATTTGAAAAGATTGAAAAAGAATATGGATTTCAATGCTGTTCAGAGTAATTCTATAAATTGAATGTAATATCATGCAAAATCTAATAGTATATACTAGGCTAAATTGATAAAATGTAGGGAACAGTCTTGACTGTTCCGCCGGACTACAGCAAGCTTTTGGGTAATCGGAACGGTCAAGACCGTTCCCTACACTAAAATGGATTTAATTATTTTCCCATTATGTAAAATTTTAGCCTTAACGCAGTTGTAGGGAACAAGCCCTGTCTTGTTCCTAAAGGTTCATATGTTGCCTTTAGGAACGACACGGGGGTCGTTCCCTACTTTTTAGTAAAAAGGCAATACCGAACAATATAATGTACGGTATTGCCTTTAGCATTATTATTAAAATTATTCAACCTTGGGGAGGGTGTCAAAGCTCTTCTGAAGCTCTTCGTCGGTGGGAATGTAGTCGCTCATTTCGCCGTCGTTGAACTTCTGATATGCAACCATATCAAAGTAGCCTGTACCTGTAAGACCGAAGAGGATTGTCTTTTCCTCGCCTGTTTCCTTGCACTTGAGCGCTTCGTCGATTGCAACTCTGATTGCGTGGCTACTTTCGGGAGCAGGCAGAATACCCTCAACTCTTGCAAACTGCTCAGCAGCGGCAAATACGGAAGTCTGCTCAACAGAGGTTGCCTCCATAAGTCCGTCGTGGTAGAGCTGTGAAAGAGTCGAGCTCATACCGTGATAGCGAAGTCCGCCTGCGTGGTTAGCAGAGGGAATGAAGTTGCTGCCGAGTGTGTACATCTTTGCGAGAGGACATACCATACCTGTATCGCAGAAGTCGTATGCATACTTACCTCTTGTAAAGCTCGGACAGGAAGCAGGCTCTACTGCAATAATTCTATAGTCAGCCTCGCCTCTGAGCTTTTCGCCCATAAACGGAGAGATAAGTCCGCCGAGGTTTGAACCGCCGCCTGCACAGCCGATAATAATGTCGGGCTTTACGCCGTATTTGTCAAGAGCAGCCTTTGCTTCAAGACCGATAACCGACTGGTGAAGAAGAACCTGATTAAGTACGCTTCCGAGAACATAGCGGTAGCCCTCGGTTGTTGTTGCGGCTTCAACTGCTTCGGAAATTGCACAGCCGAGGCTTCCTGTTGTGCCGGGGTGAGCCTCAAGAATTTTCTTGCCGATTTCTGTTGTCATTGACGGAGAGGGAGTAACGCTTGCGCCGTAGGTTCTCATAACCTCACGTCTGAAAGGCTTCTGCTCGTAGGAAACCTTTACCATAAATACCTTGCAGTCAAGGCCGAAGTATGAGCAAGCCATTGAAAGAGCTGTACCCCACTGACCTGCGCCCGTTTCGGTTGTAACGCCCTTTAAGCCCTGCTTCTTTGCGTAATATGCCTGTGCAATTGCGCTGTTGAGCTTGTGGCTTCCGCTTGTGTTGTTACCCTCGAATTTGTAGTAGATTTTTGCAGGTGTGTCGAGTGCCTTTTCAAGGAAGTATGCACGGATAAGCGGAGAGGGACGGTACATCTTGTAGAAATTCTGAATTTCCTCGGGAATGTCAATGTATGCGTCTGTTTCGTTAAGCTCCTGCGCAACAAGCTCCTCGCAGAATACGGGATAAAGCTCCTCTGCCTTCATCGGCTGAAGAGTTCCGGGGTTGAGGAGCGGAGCAGGCTTGTTTTTCATATCTGCCCTTACGTTGTACCACTGTGACGGGATTTCCTTTTCATCAAGGTAGATTTTGTAAGGGATTTTGTTTTCTGCCATTTTTAAGACCTCCAATATATTGTATTTTTCTTACCAAAACATTTTATCGGTTTAAATCGATAACGTGCTTTTGTTGTATTATACCATAAAAAATATGCATTGTCACGCTATTTTGTAAAATACTTTATTTCAATACAAAATCTATATTTTATTTTACTTTCATTTTACATATGAGCCGTTCTGTTTTTTACAAAATGTAAATAAACTATAGCTGTACGATGAAGTACAGAAAGCAACAGCAACGTTTTCATCTGTAGGGAACAACCCCTGTGTTGTTCCTCACCGCAGACGTGTTTGTTGCTTTAGGAACGACACAGGGGTCGTTCCCTACGAATAGTTTATAAAGTTTGAAAACATTATTTTAAGGAGAAAAGAAAAATGAAAAAGGTATTAAGCAAAATTACGGCAATTACAGTAATGAGCGCTCTTGCAGTTACGGCATTTGCAGGCTGCGGCGGAAACTCATCTGAAACATCAGGCACAGCTGCAACCTCATCTGAAAGCGCAGCATTTGACACAAGTAAAACAATTGCAGTTGTAACAAGAGAAGAAGGCTCAGGCACAAGAGACGCTTTCACAGAGCTTACAGGAGTTCTTGTTAAGGACGGCGACACAAAGACCGATAACACAACTTCATCTGCTGTAACAATCAACAGCACAGAGGCTGTTATCACAAACGTAAAGGACAACGACGCCGCAATCGGCTACATCTCACTCGGCTCTTTAAACGACACAGTAAAGGCTGTTAAGGTTGGCTCGGTTGAAGCTACGGCTGAAAACGTAAAATCAGGCGACTATGCAATCAGCCGTCCGTTCAACATTGCATACAAGGGCGAGTTAAGCGAGGTTGCTCAGGACTTTGTTGACTACATATTAAGCGCTGACGGTCAGGCTGTTGTATCGGAAGAGGGCTATGTTGCTGTTACCGAGAATGAAGCTTACAGCGGCAAAAAGCCCGAGGGTAAAATCAGCGTTGCAGGTTCATCTTCGGTATCTCCCGTAATGGAAAAGCTTGCAGAGGCTTATCAGAAGGTTAACACAAACGCAAAGGTTGAAATTCAGACCTCAGATTCATCAGCAGGTATGCAGGCTGCAATGGAAGGCACCTGCGATATCGGTATGGCTTCACGTGAATTAAAGGACGAGGAAGCAAGCTCACTTAAGTCAATTACAATTGCTAAAGACGGTATTGCAATTATCGTAAACACAGCTAACACCTGCGATGACCTCACTGTTGAGCAGATTAAATCAATCTACACAGGTGAAACAACTGTTTGGAGTGACATAATTAAATGAGACTGAAAACGTTCAGAGAAAGGGCTATGCAGGGAGTTTTCTTCCTGACAGCCCTTGCGAGCATTGCTGCGGTTGCAGTAATCTGTGTTTTCCTGTTTATTAACGGTGTGCCTGCGATGGCTGAAATCGGATTTTTTGATTTCATCTTCGGTCAGAAGTGGGCACCGACAAACGTTCCTGCAAGCTACGGCATATTTGATATGATTGTGGCAAGCGTCTATGTTACGGCGGGAGCTATCGTAATCGGCGTTCCAATTGGTATTCTTACGGCAGTTTTCCTTGCAAGATTCTGTCCGAAGCCACTGTACAAAATTTTAAAGCCTGCTACCGAATTGCTTGCCGGAATTCCCTCAATCGTCTACGGCTTTTTCGGTCTTATGGTAATAGTTCCGTTTATCCGTGACACCTTCGGCGGCTTCGGCTCAAGCTGGCTTGCGGCGTCAATCGTACTCGGTATTATGATTCTCCCGACTATCATAGGCGTTTCCGAGTCGGCAATAAGAGCAGTGCCCGAAAGCTACTTTGAGGGTGCGCTCGCACTCGGAGCTACAAAGGAAAGAAGCGTTTTCAAGACTATTCTTCCTGCGTCAAAGTCGGGTGTGCTTGCAGCTGTCGTTCTCGGAATAGGCAGAGCACTCGGCGAAACAATGGCTGTTGTGCTTATTGCAGGAAACCAGGTGCAGATTCCCACAAAGCTTACCGACGGGCTGAGAACGCTGACTGCAAATATCGTGCTTGAAATGGGATATTCAACAGGTTTGCACCGTCAGGCACTTATTGCAACGGGCGTTGTGCTGTTTGTATTTATCCTGCTGATTACGCTTTCAATGCAGGCTATAAAGAGTAGGAGTGAAAAGCATGGCTGATAAGAATACTTCGGCGGTGATTGACGAGATTAAGCCGATTAACAAAGTAACCTTTAAACAGCGTATGATTTCGTACAAAAGAAAACCTCTCTCCCTTGTTATGCTTTTGCTGGTTGCTTTAGCGGCTCTGATTTCTGCGGCGGCTCTTGTGTTTATTATAGTATATGTGCTTGTCCGTGGAATACCCAACCTCACTCCCGAGCTTTTTTCACTCACGTATGACAGCGACAACGTTTCGTGTATGCCGTCAATCATCAACACAATTGTGCTTACACTTCTGACTCTTTTAATAGCTGTTCCGTTCGGTATCGGTGCGGCAATTTACCTTGCCGAGTACGCCAAAAAGGGCAACAGGCTTGTAAAGGTTATCCGCACAATGGCTGAAACACTTGCAGGAATCCCGTCAATCGTTTACGGACTTTTCGGTATGCTGTTCTTTGTTTATGCGCTCAACTGGGGCTATTCACTGCTTGCAGGTGCGTTTACCCTTGCAATTATGGTTCTGCCGACTATTATGCGTACAACCGAGGAGGCACTCCTCACCGTTCCCGACTCCTACAGAGAGGGAAGCTACGGTCTGGGTGCAGGTAAGCTGAGAACGATTGTAAGGATTATTCTTCCGAGCGCAATGCCCGGTATCCTTGCAGGCGTTATTCTTGCAGTCGGAAGAATCGTCGGCGAAACTGCGGCGCTGATTTACACCTACGGCTCGGCAACCGGCTATGCTACCGGACTGTTCAATTCGGGACGTTCGCTTGCAGTGCATATGTATGTCCTTACAAACGAGGGACTTCACACCGACCAGGCATGGGGAACGGCTGTTGTTCTGCTTGTGCTTGTGTTCGGAATCAATACATTATCTGCATTCATTGCGAAAAAGCTCGGCAATAAGAAAGGATAATCTTAACAGATGGATAAGTTTACTATAGATAATATGAATCTTTATTACGGCAAGTTTCACGCCCTTAAGGACGTGACTTTGCATATGCCGGAAAATAAGATTACTGCATTCATCGGACCGTCAGGCTGCGGCAAGTCAACTCTGCTCAAGTCGCTCAACAGAATGAACGACCTTGTTGAGGGCTGTAAGATTACGGGTGATATACGACTTGACGGAACGGACATCTACGGCGATATGGATATTAACGTACTGCGCAAAAGGGTTGGTATGGTTTTTCAGAAGGCAAATCCGTTCCCGATGAGCGTGTATGACAATATTGCTTTCGGTCCGAGAACTCACGGAATAAAGAAAAAAAGCGAGCTTGACCGGATTGTTGAGCAGTCGTTAAGAGATGCGGCAATCTGGGATGAGCTTAAGGACAGACTCAAAAAGAGTGCGCTCGGTCTTTCGGGCGGTCAACAGCAGCGACTCTGCATTGCAAGAGCACTTGCTGTAAAGCCCGAGGTTCTGCTTATGGACGAGGCAACCTCTGCGCTTGACCCGATTTCTACGGGAAAGATTGAGGAGCTTTGCCTGAAACTGAAAGAAGAATACACAATCATTATGGTTACTCACAATATGCAGCAGGCGTTGCGTATTTCCGACAACACTGCGTTTTTCCTGCTCGGCGAAATGGTGGAGTACAACAGCACAGACGCTGTATTTTCATCTCCGCAGGATAAGCGTACTGAAGAATATATTACGGGAAGGTTCGGCTAATGAGAGAATACTTTGACATTGAACTTGCAAATCTTAACAATCAGCTCATCGGAATGGGAACTCTTGTTGAGGGTGCGATTAAAAACGCCGTTGAAATTATTGCAAACAACAGCAGGGATCTTCTGGACAAGGCAAGAGAGCAGGAGGAGCTGATTAATACCTCGGAGAGGAAAATTCAGAATCACTGCATTAGACTTCTGCTTCATCAGGCACCTGTTGCACACGATTTGCGTGAGGTTTCTTCTGCGCTCAAAATGATTACCGACCTTGAAAGAATCGGTGATCAGGCTATAGATATTGCCGAGGTTTCTCAGTACATCAAAAGCAGAAACAACGTAATTAACGTTACTCATATTGACGAAATGGCATCTCAGGCTTCAAAAATGGTAACGCTTGCAATTGACGCATTTGTAAAGAAGGATTTTGAGCTTGCAAAGACAGTCAGCAGAAGCGACGACGTGATTGACGAGCTGTTTGACAAGATCAAGAAAGAAACGGTTGAGATAATTCAGCGTGACAAGGCGCTCGGCGAAGAGGCAATTGATTTGATGATGATTGCAAAGTACCTTGAAAGAATCGGCGACCACGCAGTGAATATTGCGGAATGGGTTGCGTTTTCGATTACGGGAAGCAGAGAACTTTGAGTTTAGTTTGGAGTGTGGAGAGTGGAGTTAAGGGTCGCTACGCTCCGAATATATAATAATGCGTTTTGTTTGAAAAAGTATGTGCGCTGAATTTATATTGATATAAAGGTAACGTTTCGGGACGTGTAGGAACCCGTCCCCTACGAAATTAAATTTATACGTTTCCTGTATATCCGTAGGGGACGGCTTCCCAGACGTCCCTATGCATAAATTGCAACGCAATTTATGCATTATGGCGAACACAGTTCGGCGCTGCACTCGCAACTTAAAACTCCACTCTGAATAGAATTCTCTTATTTACATTTTGTGCGGCTGTGGTATAATATAGACAACAAACCAAAACAGGAGTCAATAAAATGCTTATTTATATTGTTGAAGACGATACGGATATCAGAGAGCTTGAAACCTATGCGCTGAAAAACAGCGGATATGAGGTTCAGAGCTTTGCTGAAAGCAAAAGCTTTTTCAAGGCTTGTACAACACAGATACCGCAGCTTGTAATTCTTGACGTAATGCTTCCCGATTTTGACGGTCTTTCGGTGCTTGAAAAGCTAAGACAGGATGCTGTTACAAAGTCTGTTCCCGTTATTCTTGTTACGGCAAAGGGCAGTGAAATGGATAAGGTCAAGGGACTTGATATGGGTGCCGACGACTACATTACAAAGCCGTTTTCGGTGCTTGAGCTTATTTCGAGAGTACGTGCTATCCTCAGAAGATGCTCTGTTGAAAACAAGCTTGACGTTATCACGCTCGGAGGAATTGTGTTTGACGACTCAAAGCACACCGTAACAAGCGACGGCGAACCCTGCACGCTTACATACAAGGAATACGAGCTTTTGAAATACCTGCTCAAAAACAAGGGTATGGCGCTTACACGTGAGAATATTATTCTCAACGTCTGGGGCTACGACTTTGAGGGCGAGAGCAGAACGGTTGATATGCACATAACAACACTTCGTCAGAAGCTCGGAAACTGCGGCAACCTTATCAAAACCGTTCGTAATGTCGGCTACAAGGCGGGTGAGTAATCTGATGAAACTGCGCAAAAAACTGCTCAAAAGATTCGCCGTTGTAGCAACGGTTTCAATATTACTCACGGCTGTTTTTATGACAGCCGCTTTTTGGTTTGTGTTCTCAAAGCAGGAGTCGTCAGACCTTGCTATGCTGGCACAGACCATTGCAAAGACATATGACGCCGACAACGTAAAATCACTTGAAAATATTTTACCCGACGAGGATGTGCGAATTACGCTTATTTCTCCCGACGGCAATGTGCTTTATGACAGCGAGAGCGATTCTTCAGCTCTGCCAA
Source organism: Ruminococcus sp. (assembly GCA_051893995.1). Lineage (GTDB taxonomy): Bacteria > Bacillota > Clostridia > Oscillospirales > Acutalibacteraceae > Ruminococcoides. The sequence continues at coordinate 616 of JBJFHX010000108.1, read as the reverse complement.
ATCATAATGACCGACCTGAATTTCGGGACGCACTTGAAAAGGGCGTAGGCTCAAGCAGCCGAATGTCATCAACCTTAAACAGCAATACCTATTACTATGCTATCAGAACCGACGACGGAAACGTTCTGCGTATTGCTAAAACCTATGGCAGTATAATAAGCGTTTTTCTGAATCTTCTGCCTGTTATTATTTTTATTGTCCTGATTGTTTTTGTAATCTGCATTGCTCTGTCAAGAATGGCTACGAGAAAGATTATTGAGCCGATTGAAAAAATGTCGGAAAATCTTGAAAGCACACCGTATGAGGAGCTTGTTCCGCTTGCCGAAACAATCAACAGTCAGCAAAAGGAAATCCGCAAGCAGATGCGTAAGCTACAGCTTGAAAAGGACAAGATTGCTACGCTGATTGAGAATATGTCCGAGGGATTTATTCTTATTGATATGGATAAAAATGTGCTGATGAGCAATAACTCAGCAACAAAGCTTATCGGGGCTGAAAACGGAGAAATTGCAGGCAAGAGCCTGCTTGCCTATTCACGCAACGAAACCGTTATCGAGTGCGTTGACAGTGCGCTTGAGGGTGAGGGCAAGAGCGGAGATATGACGATAAACGGCAG
>JBJFHX010000107.1:0-3263 GCA_051893995.1 Ruminococcus sp. | reverse complement strand
ATCAATTCTCCAGACAAAGAATATCTGCAGAGCAAGCAAGATTCAGGACGTAACAGATTACACAAGCTCAGTTGAGTCAATTGAAACATTTGATGGCTACACATTTGTTATCAACGATGCTCAGGACGCAAACAACGAGAGAGTAACATATCTCGGTAGCTGGATTGTTGCTTAATCAATCATTGATTGATTAAAGTAAATATTTAGTAAATTCGCCCCCGTGCTTTTGCGCGGGGGCTTTTTCACTTTGTAGGAAATAAGTTGAAACTGTCGGGAAAACAGGTTTTGCAACATCAGGCTGTTTGCCTTACTGTTTGTTGAGACTCTCTGCCGGTGCCTTTTGTAACTGCGGTGCTTGGAAAAAAAGTCAGGTAAAGACAGTCGCCACCTGAGACCTGACTGACCGAGTTGCGTATTTAGGTATCGACTTTTTATGTCGTTACAAAAGAAAAGCGTGTTGATTATCGCAGTTATATATGTTATAATTTTATTAGATTTTATGAATACATCGTAATCAGCGCTGTTACAATACAGTTGTTATGATTGATGTAAATATCTTTTGGGAGATATATCAATGAATAAAAAGAGATTACTATATGCGATATCAATCGGTGTAACTGCCCTGCTGATTGTTCTGGCAGGGATTTTCATTCTGTTTGAAAATATGTATGGAGTTACAAATAATATTGATAAAATGATGGAGCGAGCTGTCAGCCTTTATGAAGAAGGAAAAACTGATGACGCATTTTACCAGCTTCAGATGTATTGTGACCAAAAGCCGGATAATACTGATGGCTACCTGCTTATGGGTGACTGGTATACAGAAGAAAAAAATACCAAGAAAGCTGACGAAGCCTACAAAAAAGCTGCTCAAAATATGGAGTACAGCGAAAACGACGTTTCTGAATCGGATAAAATGGGTATATTAAAAGCTTCTTCAAGCAGTTTTTCATTGAAAATTGAACCTTCAGCAAGATACACAAAGAATATGAAACTTACATTTTCAGGTGAAAATCTCACTCCAAAGGAAAAGGAAACCGGCATAATTAAAGGAACTTCAACAGAGCTGACTGAAGACAGCAACTATATGACAACAGAGTGGTTTTCAGTTGATAGCGAAAAGAAATATCTTTTGCTTACAGGAAATATGAATTGCGCTATCTGGCAGTTTGCAAATTCTTCGGGTGGTATCTCGGTGTATACCGATGAATCGGACTTCAGAAAAACCTCAAATGTCAGGTTTTCCAATAAATCATATTCATCGGTTGAGATTCCGAAAAATGCAGTTAAAGCGAGAGTGACATACTACAACAAAACGCAAAAGGATTTGCTTAAATCAAATGATAATATTTTCATAACCTACGGAAACAGCCTTACAGGATACACTGATATGAGTAAAGTCACGTTGGATATTCCTGATTTGAACGAAAATCAATACATTACATATAAAGACGGTAAATGGATGTATTTTGACGGAAAAACAACTTCTGAGCTCGACTGGGATAAGCTTAGTGTTCCCAAAAACGCATTAATCAGTATAGAAGGTGATTTGTGCGGCGTTGTAAAGGTTGAATACAGCGACGAAAAAGTTTCGAAGGCAGACAAAAGTATGCAATACGGCATAAAGTACAGTACAAATTCAGGGGTTGCAGTCTGTCAGCGTATAGGCAATGCAAGAGGTATGAGCTTCAATTATACTGTTGGCAACGAGTGGGCAGAGGAATGTACAAATGATTTTGACAATGCTTATCCGTGGTGCGAAATGAAGCTGTGCAACGTCACCGTTGACAGCGATGGCAGAAAGAAAATCACCTATGAGGATGATAAGGCATATAAAAGCGACGGCTCGAACGGTAATGTAATGGTACAGATTCCGAAGTTTTATACCAAACGTACCGTAAGAAACGGCTACGAGGAAATATGGATTTCGGGCACAAAGCATGATGGCTACAGTCTTGACCCGATTTTTGCAGACAGCAACGGAGAAGAGCTTGATTATGTGTATGTATCGGCATATCTGGGAGTTGAGCAGGACGAAAAAATTGTAAGTATTGCAGACAGCTATCCCACGCTTTTGTTAACTTACGGTGATACGCTTGAAATGGCAGAAAACAACGGTGAAGGATTTTCCGAGATGAATTATCTTATGTGTTCTGCTCTGCAAAAACTGTTTATTGTTGAAACTGGCACAATTGATTCTTCCTCACTTTTTGCAGGAGATTCGTTCAAATATTATTATTATGATACAGAAAAGGCTGAGGATTCCGGATTAGCAGCAAAAGATGCAGAGAAAACAAATACAATTACGCTGTATAATAATTACGGCACACAAAAAATTGTAAAAGGCTCAAGTATTGCAATTTTCAGCGGATGGGACAGCTACACTAACAGCTCAGCCGCCAGACGTGAGGTTGTTGATGTTGCAACCTCGGAAAAATATATTGAGATTAAATTTGACGGAGAGCCTTTAAATATCAAGAAAAACAAAACGACTGTTTCAAATATTCCCGAAAAAACAGGTAAAACAAATTCGATAGATTATTGCACCGGTACGCTTGCAGGCGAGGACGGTAAGGTTTCATTCAAATACAGGAATATAGAAAATCTGTACGGCAGTGCCCTGATAATGCTTGATGATGATGCATATGTTCAGGATGATTATTTCTACTATTATGACGGAGAGGGCAGCCTGAATATGGTAAATCAGCCTGTTGCGTCACAGCCTAAGAATCTGAGCAACTACAGCGATGTAAATGAACTGTGCTGTATTAAGGAAATGACGTATGATGAAGCAAATCCGCTTGTTATGATGCCGTCGGTTGTCGGAGACGGTTCATCGTCGCATAATTACTACGGTGATTACTGGATGTACAATAATTCGGATAGCGGCGTAAAAAAATATTTATTGTACGGCGGAGCAGACGATAACTCAAGGCTTTGTGGATTATTCCAGATGCGTGCCATAATCTCGGATTACAACATGTCTTTTTCTTTCTACTCTGCAAGAATAATGTGTAAATAAATCTTTGCTTCCCTTATACTAATACCTAATAAAAAGCAGACAATCTTTGCGGTCTAATTTCCATCAGGAATTAGTATTAAATAAGCCGAAAAATTTACAAAAACAACCCCATATGTCGGACAAAGTAAATTGTCTGACATATGGGGTTGTTTCAGCTGTAAAATTATATTGTTTTCTCTTTTGCTTCGCTAAACCATAATTTAGCGGCGAGCCGCCGCAGGCAAATCGAGTGGAAAAGTCG
>JBJFHX010000106.1:0-3280 GCA_051893995.1 Ruminococcus sp. | reverse complement strand
GACAGACTCAGGTGCTGACCATTGCCACATTAGGCCCTGTCAGCGACAGCCAGAAGCTGGACGGACTGGATGAAGAAACCTCCAAGCGCTATATGCACCAGTATAATTTCCCGTCCTATTCCGTAGGGGAGACCAAGCCCAGCCGTGGTCCCGGACGCCGGGAGATCGGTCACGGCGCTTTGGCAGAGCGTGCACTGGTTCCAGTTCTGCCGACTGTTGAGGAATTCCCGTACGCCATGCGGCTGGTTTCCGAGGTGCTCTCTTCCAACGGTTCCACCTCTCAGGCATCCATCTGCGGCTCTACGCTGGCGCTGATGGACGCTGGTGTGCCCATCAAAGCGCCGGTTGCTGGTATTTCCTGCGGTCTGATCACGCTGCCGGACAGTGACGACTTCATGACCATGGTTGACATTCAGGGTCTTGAGGACTTCTTCGGCGATATGGACTTCAAGGTTGCAGGTACTCACACAGGTATTACAGCAATTCAGATGGACTTAAAAATCAGCGGTCTTACACCTGAAATAGTTAAGGAAGCTCTTGAAAAGACTCATAAGGCACGTAACTATATTCTTGACGAGGTTATGCTCAAAGCTATTGCAGAACCCAGACCCGAGCTTTCTCAGTACGCTCCCAAGATGTTCACAACCTCAATTCCTGCCGACAAAATCAGCGAGGTTATCGGCAAGAGCGGTAAGGTTATCAAGGAAATTCAGGCTGAATGTGACGTTAAGGTTGACATTGAAGAGGACGGCGAGCTCGGTCAGGTATTCGTATCAGGTCTTGACAGCGATAAGTGTAAGCGTGCAATTGAGATTATCAACACAATAGCAGTTGACCCCGAGCCGGGTGCAATGTACCTCGGCAAGGTTACACGCATTATGGATTTCGGCGCATTTGTTGAGATTGCACCGGGCAAGGAAGGACTTGTTCACGTTTCACAGCTCGACGTTAAGCGTACAGAGAACGTAACCGATGTTGTAAACGTAGGCGACATTATCCGTGTAAAGGTTATGGAAATTGACGACAAGGGCAGACTCAATCTTTCACGCCGTCAGGTTCTCATTGACGTTGACGGACTTACTCCCGAAAACGCCCCCGAGGGCGACAGAGGTTCACGTCCTCGCAGAACAAACAACGACCGCAGAGGTAACTTCAACCGCAACAAAAAGTAATTAATAATTAAAACAGGCGTTCAGTCAATTGCTGATTGAACGCCTGTTTGTTCCGTAAATAAACTTATAGATAACAGGTGATATTATGCCTTTAAAAATCATCAGACAGGACATTACAAAGCTTGAATGTGACGCAATAGTAAATGCCGCAAATAACACGCTTTTAGGCGGTGGGGGAGTTGACGGTGCAATCCACCGTGCTGCGGGAAAACAGCTCCTTGAGGAGTGCAGAACGCTCGGCGGCTGTAAAACAGGAGAAGCAAAAATTACGGGGGCATATAATCTGCCCTGCAAATATGTTATCCACACCGTAGGTCCCATCTGGCACAACGGAAAATACGGTGAAAAGGAATTGCTTACGTCCTGCTACAAAAACTCGCTCGAGCTTGCAAAACAGTATGAGTGTAAGTCGGTTGCTTTTCCGCTTATCTCCTCGGGTGCATACGGCTACCCAAAGGACGGCGCACTGCGTGTTGCAACAGATACAATCAGCGACTTCCTGCTTGAAAACGAAATGCTTGTTTATATAGTAGTATTTGATAAGAAAGCGTTTTCAATCGGCAAAAAGCTGTTCTGCGACATTCGGCAGTACATAGACGATAACTATGCAGAGCAATTTGTAAACCGTCGCAGGGGTGTGTTTGAAAGCACTGTGATGTCGGAGGATATTGATTGTGATGGAATGCCATGCGCTCCGTCAATGCAAAAATCAAATCTTGATGAAATGCTTTCACAGATTGACGAGAGCTTTTCGCAGATGCTTCTGCGCAAGATTGACGAAAAGGGAATGACTGACTCGCAGTGCTACAAAAAGGCGAATATCGACAGAAAGCTGTTTTCAAAAATCAAGAGTAATGTAAATTACAAGCCGAGCAAGACAACTGCAATCGCTTTTGCAATTGCGTTGGAGCTCAGCCTTGACGAAACAAAAGATTTCCTTATGAAAGCAGGCTTTGCACTGTCACACAGCAACAAGTTTGACATAATCATCGAGTACTTTATTACAAATAAGAATTATAATATCTATGAAATCAACGAGGCGTTGTTTGAATTTGACCAAAGTTTGCTCGGAGCATAATTTGTCGCTTCGTATGCGACCATTTCAAATTAAATAACCTCTATAATGTGATTGTAAGGTATACAAGACCTGCAATCACATTTTATTTTTACGGAGGAATTGATTATGAAAAACAACATTACAGAACTCGTATTTATACTTGACAGGAGCGGCTCAATGAGCGGACTTGAAAACGACACAATAGGCGGCTTTAACTCGATGATTGAAAAGCAGAAAAAGCAGGATGGCAAAGCGTATGTATCGACAATTCTGTTTGATAATGTAAGCGAGGTAATCCACGACAGAGTAAGCATTGAAAAGGTTGAGCCTATGACTGAAAATGACTACTACGTAAGAGGCTGTACTGCACTTCTTGACGCAATCGGCGGAGCAATTCACCACATAGCAAACATACACAAGTACGCACGAAAAGAGGACGTTCCCGAACACACGCTGTTTGTAATCACAACCGACGGAATGGAGAACGCAAGCCGTAACTATGATTTAAAAAAAGTCAAAAAAATGATTGAGCACGAGCAGAAAAAATACGGCTGGGAATTTCTTTTTATCGGTGCAAACATTGATGCAATTCAGACAGCAAGCTCCTTTGGAATTCCGAAAAATCGTGCAGTAAATTATAATCCCGACGGTGAGGGCACGAGGATTGTATACGAAAGCGTGTCAAATGCGGTTTCCTGTTGCAGAGCCAGTGCACCGATAGCTGATGAATGGAAAGATGAAATAGACGAAGATTACAACTCACGTAAATCAAGAAGATAAAGAGAAAAGGCAGAGCAGTTTTGCAATTGCTCTGCTTTTGTTTATGCCACAGACATAAAATACACCTCTTTGCAGATTTGTTTACTATAATATATCATTTGAGATATTATGAAAATGTATCATCGTATTACTTTTTACATATCAGGGAAAAAAGCATTAATTTAATAAAAAACAAGGCAAACCGCATAATGCGATATTGCCTTAAAAATTTACATATGAAAGCGGCAGCGAAAACTACGTAGCTGACTCTTCCGATTACGCTGCCGAATAT
>JBJFHX010000105.1:0-3288 GCA_051893995.1 Ruminococcus sp. | reverse complement strand
GCCGGATTTGAACCGACGACCTTCGGGTTATGAGCCCGACGAGCTACCGAACTGCTCTATCCCGCGATATTTATTTGCGCTGTTTTATACAGCTCTATTATTTTATCACTATATACGTCTTTTGTCAAGCATTATTTTTATTTTCTCTTCATTTATTGAAATTATATGCGTTCGCACCCGATTTATGCGCATTTCACCGTCCTATTTGACCCTCTTGCCTTAAAAATGCTGACAAAATCCTCAGCAGAGAGTATAATCGCATTGTACCCGAAAGGAGGGGGCAAATTGAAGGTAGAACTTAAAATCTCAAAGGAAGTAAAACAGCCCTACGCAGTAATATATTCCGACTCGCTCACCGACGAAATCGCCTCGGCGGTTATGTACCTTGAAAACACAGGCAAAATCATTACGGGCGAGGACAACGGCAGAATCGCAATTCTTCAGCCGTCGGAAATCTATATGGTCAGGGTTGAAAACGAACGCACCGTTATCTACGGCAAGGACAAAAAATTCCTGTCGCCGAAACGCCTTTATCAGCTTGAAGAACAGCTCGGCAACGGCTTTATGAAAATTTCAAAGTCAACCGTCATAAACCTGAGCCACATAAAATGCGTTGAGCCGTCGTTCAAGGGTATGATGAGCCTTGTTATGAAAAACGGCTTGACGGACTGGATTTCACGCAAATATCTGCCCGACTTCAAAAAATATCTGGGCATTTAAGGAGGACTTTATTATGAAAAATGTTATCAAATCAATCGCAGTCGGCATAAGCTGGGGATTTACAATCCTCGTTTTGTACCTTACAATCGGCGTAATCATCAACGGAGATTATCTTGCAACTATCGCACCAAACGACTTTATTATGTACGTCATCTGCTCAGCTGTAGTGGGTCTTGGCTTTTCCGTTCCGTCGCTGATTTACTACAACGAGCGCATTTCAAAAGTCTTGCAGGTGATTATCCACCTCGGCACAGGCTTTGCAATCTACATTCCCGTTGCATTTTTTGCAGGCTGGATACCGACAGCCTACGGTGCAATTGCCGTTGCTCTTTCTCTGCTCTGCGCAGTTGTATTTGCTCTTTTAGTATGGCTCTGCTTTGCCCTGTACTACAGAAAGCAGGCTCAGGAAATTAACAGGAAAATAATTGAAAAACAGAACAGCAGGTAAACAAATAAGTAACCGTAATTGTCACATTCGCTAAATTCAATTGTCGCTTTTTGTCCATTTTATATATTGGAACTCCTGTAAAATAATGTTATCATAGAGGTACTAATTTTTAGGAGTGAAATTAATATGAAAAAACACAAATCAAGCACAATCCTTGCCTGCTTACTTGTCGTGGCAATGCTTATGACAATGCTCTGCATTGCACCGTACACCGCAAGTGCGGCTGACGAGGAAGAAACACCTGTATTCACCTCAGGCGACTATCAGTATTCTCTTTCAGACGACGGCACTGCCGTAATTGTCAAGTACACCGGCACTGAAACAAGCCTCACCGTTCCGACAGAGCTTGACGGCTACAAGGTCACTTCAATCGGCGGTTACTCGTTTGAAAGCAACACGTCAATTGAAAGCCTTACTATTCCCGAGGGAATCACAACTATCGGCGACAACGCTTTCAGATTCTGCGAGAACATCAAAACTGTTTCTTTCCCCGATGGATTGACAACAATAAATAACGGCGGCTTTTCGTTCTGCGAAAGTCTTGAGAATGTTGTTGTTCCCGACAGCGTTACAACCTTAGGCAACTATGCTTTTCAGAGTTGTGTAGCAATGACAAGCATAAAGCTTCCAAGCAATCTGGAAATTATGAGTGATTCTTTGCTGACTGGCTGTGAAGCCTTAACGAGTATCGATATTCCGTCAAGTGTTAAGACAATCGGTCAGGGAACACTGGCTCACTGTTACGGTCTGACAAGCGTTACCGTTCCCGAGGGAGTTACACTTATTGATACAGGCGCTTTCAGCTACTGCGAAAATCTTACAAGCGTTTCTCTTCCGAACACACTTGAAACCGTAAATGGATTTGCTTTTTCCACCTGCGTAAAGCTTATGGAAATAACAGTTCCCGATTCGGTAACCGAAATCAACCGTCTTGCCTTTGGTTACTGGTTTGATTTAAGCGTCTGGAACGATATACCCCTTGAAGGCTTTGTGCTTAAGGGCTACACCGGCTCGGCAGCAGACCGTTACGCTCAGGAAAACAAAGTAACTTTCGTAAGCATTGGTATTTCACAGCAGCCTCAGCCTACAACCGTTGCACCCACCACAGGCGAGCCGACATCAGCTCCCGACCCGACAGAGCCGGGCGCATCAACAACGGTTTACTTCAAGAACACAGCAGGTCACACCGACGTTTACGCTTACTACTGGCCAAAGGGCGGTCACGGTCCTATAAGCTGGCCGGGCGTTGCAATGACAAAGGTCAAGGACGACATCTATGTTATTGAAGTGCCCGCAGGCAACAATATGATTATTTTCAGCAATAACGGAAGCAACAAGACACTCGACCTTGATATCCCCGGCAACAATTATATCTACGACGGTTCAGGCTGGAGCGTTTATGCAGACGCACCCACAGAGCCTGTTACAACCGAGCCGACAGAACCGACTACTACCGAGCCTGTTACAACTGAGCCTGTTACAACTGTTCCCGATACAACAGCACCCTCAACCGAGCCGACTACAGCTGTAGTCACAACACAGCCCGAGCCTGAGTACACTCTCGGTGACGTTAACAACGACGGCAGAATTACTATTGAGGACGCTACACTTGTGCTGAGAGCAAATGCAGGTCTTGTTACTCTGACGACAACTCAGAATAAATCAGCAGACGTTAACTTTGACGGTTACGTAAACGTCAAGGACGCAACGCTGATTCAGAAATACATTGCAGAATTAATCACACAGTTCTGATAAACCGACATAGTATACAACAACAAAACTTTGCTATTATATCCAAGGCTCCCCTCAAAAGGGGAGCTGTCATTTTGCCGGCAAAATGACTGAGGGGTGGAGATGAACTTTTCCTGATATACACAAGTTCATCTGACCTGCCACCCTTCCGTCACAGCGATAAATCGCTGTGACACCTTCCCTCAAGGGAAGGCTTGGCTATATCGCAAAATTTGACTATTACAAATTTGAAGTATATTCTTTTTCGACAGTCCGGGCACAGCCAACTTAAAAGGCTGTGCCGTTTTTATTTATGAAATAATAAACTCGTTTTGTAAGCTAAACCATAATTTAGCAAATTAACAATTAACAATGTACAATTTACAATT
>JBJFHX010000104.1:5623-13588 GCA_051893995.1 Ruminococcus sp. | reverse complement strand
GCTCAACTGTGCGAGTGTGCCTTGCAGTTTGAGGAAATGTGGGAAAAGAAAAATATCGAATTTGTAGCAGAAATTGAGGACAGAGCTTACATTGAGGCAGACAGCGGGCTTATGGAGCTTGTGTGGACTAATCTGCTGTCAAATGCTATGAAATTCACCCCGAACGGAGGAACGGTTACGCTTGCGCAAACCTCTGATGAAAAGGAAATAACCGTTTCCGTTTCCGACACAGGCTGTGGTATGGACGAGGAAACGATGAAGCATATTTTTGAAAAATTCTATCAGGGCGATACCTCACATTCAACAGAGGGAAACGGTCTTGGACTTGCCTTGGTGCAGAGAATACTTGAATTGTCCGACGGTGCGATTGAAGTAAAAAGTGAAGTCGACAAGGGAACAGTTTTTACAGTTAAATTGCCTGTGAATTTAAGCGGAGAGGAGTCTGGTACATGAGTCAGATAAATGAAACCCCGAATAATTTTGTCGGATATGAATACAAGGAAATAAATGTCAGCCGTGAAAAAGCGTCCTTTTATCTGGACTGTTACCGAAATTTCGGATGGATTCACGATGAGAATGCCGCTTATTCAAATGTTCATACTCAGAATATAATTCGCTTAAAGCGTGACAGAAAAATCATCAACAAAATGGAATTAACACGCCTGCAGCGCAATTTTGAAGCCTGCGCTAATGAAATTGATTTGCTCGAAAAGTCAAAAACCTCCGTTGCCACAATGTGGGCGTTGGCTGTTGCGATAATCGGAACTGCTTTTATGGCAGGCTCTACTTTTGCCGTTACCGCTGACCCTCCGGTTATCTGGCTGTGCGTGTTGCTTGCAGTACCCGGAATTATCGGCTGGATTCTGCCGTACTTCCTGTATCGGCACTTTGTAAGGCAACAGACAAGAAAAATTAAGCCCTTGATTGAGGCAAAGTATGAGGAAATTTACAAAATCTGCGAGAAAGGGTACTCATTACTTTGATTGTATAATATTTTTACTTTTCTCGGAGTATCGGGAGCCTTGTGAAAATGTTAACAGCTTGCCTGTCAACACTGAATGAGGAGAAATATTTTTAATTGATTGAGATTTTTGATAAATAAGATTAAAGACAGCGATAAAGTTTAAAAAACAAACGGGAGAACGTAAAAAGTTCTCCCGTTAATTATTTGTGATTATAGATTGCTTTGCTTTTAAGTCTGGCAAATTCACGTTTTCTTACCCCAAAATATGCAAGCGTTACTGCTGTGCCTGTCAATACCCACGAAATCGGATAGACGATAAGCAATGCGCAGTAATTGTGGTATACATTGAATACAGTATATATCCATACGATTCTGAAAACAACCGAGCCGAAAACAGTGATGACAGCAGGCGACAATGAATGTCCCAGACCACGAAGAGCCGCACAGCTTATTTCATACGACCCCGTGAGTATTTCAAGAAACATTACAATAGCCATTCGCAGAAAAGCGTATTTTGCAACCTCGGCACTGCTTGTGAAAAAGCTGATAAACAGATTGCTTCCTGAAAGAAAGACAACGCCTGTGATACCGCAGATTAAGCATCCGAAAAACATACACAGCCTGAACACCTTTTTGCATCTGTCGTATTTTCGTGCACCGTAATTCTGACTTGTAAAGGTTACGGCAGTCTGACTGAAAGCACATATAATATAGTATGTAATATATTCAAAGTTAAGTGCAACGGAAGAGCCTGCCACAGCGTCGGAACCAAGGCTGTTTATTGAAGCCTGCACAAATACGTTGGAAATTGAAAAAACCATTCCCTGAATTCCCGCAGGAACGCCAATCATAAGCATTTTTTTAAGATGAAGCTTGTGAAAACGAAGCTTTTTCAGATTGATTTTAATATATTCATTATCTTCGGTGAACAGATAATACATAACAAGCACTGCGCTTATTCCGTCAGCTATTACCGTTGCAATGCCGACGCCTGCAACGCTCATATCAAATACAACTACAAAAAGCAGATTGAGAAGAACGTTGACTATTCCCGATATAATCAGACAGCACAGAGGACGTCCCGTATCGCCGATACTCCTTAAAATTGCCGAGCCGAAGTTGTAAATCATTACAAAAGGCATTCCGAGAAAGTATATTCTCAGATACACAGACGCAAGCTCTATAACATCTTCGGGGGTGTTCATCAGAATAAGTATAGGTCTTGATAAGAACTGCCCGATAATAAGCAGGAAAAATCCGCAGACTATGGACAGTAAAAATACGGTATGAGAAGCTTCGTTTGCTTTTTCTTTTTCCCGTTGTCCGATGTATCTTGAAATAAGCACATTTGCTCCGACGGCAAGACCTGTAAAAAGCAGAACCATAAGATTGATAAGCGGTCCGTTGCTGCCGACTGCGGCAATTGCCTGACTTCCTGAAAATCTTCCGACAACTGCAACGTCAGTTGAATTGAACAGCTGTTGTAATATACTGCATCCTGCCAAGGGGAGAGCAAACAACAAAATCTTTTTGCCCAGAGGTCCTTCAAGCATATTTATCTGGTGTGTTTTTTGCTTTTCAGACTTTTCTATATGGTGTATTCTTTGATGTCCGAATTTTTTTGCTATAACCATTTACCCATTATCTCCTATTAACTTTTATACCCATATTATTGTAGTACTCTGCATTTTTACTTACAAGAGTTAATTAGAAAGAATTTAAGGGGATATTGCTTTTTAATTTTATGAATTTTATCCAAGTTATTACTGAAACGGACAAAAATATCTTTTATTCAAAGGAATAATCGTCTAATATTTCCTCGTTGGTATCGAAAAAAAGATTATTCGGCATTAATAATCGAAAATCAGTGAGATTAATTGAGAGTATCAGACAAAACTGTATTGAAATCCACACAAGAAGCAAAAATAAAATATAGAATTACTGCAAAATGTTGGAAACAAAGATTAATATTGCCTGATTGCAAAATACAGTAAAAATCACGAAAACTCCCGTACTTTAGAGGAAATCAAGATTAAAATCAATTTTTACTCTCAAATATTACTACAAATTAACGACTTATGTGAATATTATTTTGTGTATTTGTTGTAATGCACAAGAAAACAGCCCTTGTTTTGTTTACTTCTACAAATCTGCGAAATAATCAAAAAAATGCTTGATTTCCACATTTTTTAGTGATATTATATAGGTGTCAAATAAAAAACCGCTTGAGAGCGGAGAAAAGGAGTTTAGAAATTATGCATGCTTTAAAAAGATTTGGAACGGCTTTTGGTGGCTACAAAATGATGGAGGATTATCCTGTTCCCGTATGCGGACCCGACGATCTTATCATTGAAATCAAGGCTGCCGCAATCTGCGGTGCTGATATGAAGCACTGGAACGTAGACAACGGTTATAATGACACCAACATCACACCCGACCAGCAGCAATCGGTCAGAGGGCACGAATTTGCAGGCGAAATCGTTCAGGTCGGCGAGAACGTAAAGGACTGGCACGTAGGCCAGAGAGTAGTATCCGACAACAGCGCTCACGTTTGCGGCGTATGTCCTGCCTGCGAAAGCGGCGATTTCCTTTGCTGCGAACACAAGGTAAACCTTGGACTTGACAACAATACATGGGGCGGCGGATTCTCAAAGTATTGTAAGGTTCCCGGAGAAATCCTTGCAATTCATAAGCACGCTATCTGGGAAATTCCCGAAGGTGTGAAGTACGAAGAAGCAGCAGTGCTCGACCCGATTTGCAACGCTTACAAGGCAGTTGCTCAGCAGTCACACTTAATCCCCGGACAGGACGTAGTAGTATTCGGTACCGGTCCTCTCGGATTGTTCTCGGTTCAGGTTGCAAAGCTTATGGGCGCAGTAAACATTGTAATGGTTGGTCTTGAAGAGGACGTAAATGTAAGATTTCCCGTTGCAATGGAGCTTGGTGCTACACATTGTGTTAACGGCTCAAGAGAAGACGTTGTTGCAAGATGTACTGAAATCTGCGGCAGAGATAACCTCGGACTTGTAATTGAGTGCTCAGGCGCAAACATCGCTTTGAAGCAGGCTCTTGAAATGACAAGACCAAACGCTGAAATCGTTCGTGTAGGTATGGGCTTCAAGCCTCTTGAATTCTCAATCAACGACATTACTTCATGGAACAAGAGCATTATCGGTCATATGGCTTACGACTCAACATCTTGGAGAAACTGTATCAGACTTCTTCAGTCGGGTCAGATTAAGGTTCAGCCTATGATAACTCATCGCCTTGGTCTTTCACAGTGGAGAGAAGGCTTTGACGCAATGGCTAAGAAGGAAGCAATCAAAGTTATTTTCACATATGACTATGATGATTAATCGGTAATTGATTTGATTGGAGGTAATTTCAATGAGAAAGCTAATGATTGCTCCGTCGGTAGGCTGTTGTGATTTATTCCGTATTGAGGAACAGGTTAAGCTAATTAACGAAAAATCAGATTATCTTCATATGGACATCAAAGACGGCGTATATGTTCCCAGCTACGGCATAGGTCCCGATTATCTTGATTATCTTAATAAACACGTTGATAATCTCAAGCCTATGGACGCTCACCTTATGGTTAAGCACCCTCAGCAGTACCTTGAATTATTCGCAAAGTCGGGTGCTGAGTACATAACACCTCATACAGACTGTATCGAGGGCGACGCATTTGTGACAATCAACAAAATAAAGGAATTAGGCTGTAAGGCAGGCGTTGCATTAAGCCCCTCGGTTCCTTTAAGCACTATTGAATATTACCTCCCTTTGCTTGACAAGGTAACGATTATGATTGTTGACCCCGGTATTTCGGGACAACCCGTTAACCCGCAAATGTTCGTAAAAATTAACCGCCTTGCAAAAATGAGAAAAGAACTCGGACTTAACTTCCTCATTGAAGCCGACGGCTCTATGAACAAGGATTTATACCGTCCTCTGTATGAAGCAGGAGCAGATATGGTTGTTTTAGGACCTCCTGCTTTGTGGAATAAGGACGCAGACTTTGAAAAGGCATGGTCAATTATGGAAAAAGAGCTCGAACAGGAGCTTGACGGTGCCGAAAGAAAAATATAAAAATTTCAATTAATAAAAATATGATAAGGAGTACAATAATGGGAAACAAATCTAATGTCAACATTGGCGCAAGACTTGACCGTCTGCCCCAATCAAAATGGCACATCAAAATGTGGCTGGTTACAGCATTTGCACTTCTGGTTTGCTGGTCAAACGGTATCGGCGGTGCAGTTCAGAATATCTTACTTAACGAAATTCACTGGTTAGAACCCGGAACAACCCTTCTTGCAATGTGGGGTACAACTTACACAGCCGGACAGCTTTTCGGCGCACTCATCGGCGGCCCTCTCGGCGATAAGATAGGCAGAAAAAAGAGTATTATGCTCTATGAGATAATTCATATTATCGCAATGCTCGGCGGCGCATTCTCACCAAACGTTTATGTTCTCTATGTATTCAGACTCTTACAGGGGCTTGCACTCGGCGCGCTTCTCGTTGTTCTTTTCGCAGGCTTCACAGAGTATGTTCCCGGCAAAAACCGCGGTACATGGTCAAGCCGTACATCATTCATCGGCAACTGGGCACACCCCATCTGCAACGGTATTGCACTTTTAATCGTTTCAACAGGCGTAAGCTTTGCAGTTAACTGGAGAATCCAGTTTATGATTCCCTCAATCCTTTCAATCATCGCTTGTATCTTCATTCAGACAAAATTCCCCGAATCACCCAGATGGCTTGAGTCACAGGGCAGATATGAAGAAGCAGACGCAATTATGACAAAAATTGAAAAGGAAATTGAGAAATCAACAGGCAAGCCCCTTCCTCCGATTGAGGTTAAGGAAGCAAAGCCCGTAAAGAAGCTCTCCTACAAAGCACTCTTCAAAGGCAAACTCTTAAGACGTACAATCGTTGGTTCACTTGTTCTTATCGGTATGAACACAATCCAGTACACACTTATGAACTGGATGCCCTCGATGCTCAAATCAATGGGATTTGATACTTCACAGTCACAGTTTATGACAATGTTCGGTCTGTTCGGCGCTCCGTTCGGAATCCTCATTGCTTCCCTTATTATGGACAGAATCCCTCGTCGTGTACTTGGTGTTGCACTTCTCGCAGGTATGGCAGGTCTTGGTATTGCAACAGGCTTGCTTGCTCCCTCACTCGGAATGACAGGCATCATCGTAATGACCTTCCTTCTCAACACGGTTATCTATATGTATGTTTGCTATGCATCAGCAGTTTATGTTCCCGAAATGTGGCCTACCTCGGCAAAGCTTTCAGGCTCAGGCTTCTGTAACGCAATGGGACGTGTAAGTAACATCTTCTTCCCGTTCCTCGTTACATATGTTGCCGCAAGCATCGGCGCACCGGCAGTATTTATTCTTCTCGCAATTGTTGCAGCCATTATCGCTGTATCAATCATCTTCCTCGGCGTTGAAACAAGAGGCGAATCCGTTGAGGATATCGGTAATGTTGACTAACTCAAAATGAACATATATCCTGCATCCGGATTTCCGGATGCAGGAACAGCAAAGAACACAAGGAGGTTTTTGTCATGAAAAATTCAGAGGCAATTTTAGTTACACCTAAGCAGTTTGAAATTCAGGAATGTCCCGTTCCCGAACCAAAAGATAATGAAATTCTTATGAAAGTTGAATATGTCGGTATGTGCGGCTCAGATATTCACGGCTTTGAATTCGGCCCGTTCATTCCGCCTAAGGATCCTAATCAGAAAATCGGTCTCGGCCACGAGGTTGCAGGCGAGGTCGTAAAAATCGGTGCAAAGGTTACAAAGTTCAAGGTTGGCGACAAGGTTTTAATTGAGCCGGGAGTACCCGACAACACCTGCGAATACTGCCGCACAGGCAGATACAACATCTGTCCCGGCGTTGACTTTATGGCTACACAGCCTAACTACAAGGGCGCACTTACACAGTATATGACTCATCCCGAGGAGTGGACATATCACGTACCCGAAAATATGACAACTATGGAAGCCGCACTTGTTGAGCCTGCCGCAGTTGGTATGCACGCAGCAATTCTCGGCGGTGCACAGCTCGGCAAGAGCATTGTAATCCTCGGTGCTGGCACGATCGGCCTTATGGTACTTCAGGCTTGCAAGAGCCTTGGCGCAACAGATATTACTGTTGTTGATATTATGCCAAAAAGACTTGACCTTGCTTTAAAGCTCGGCGCAAGCAGAGTAATCAACGGAAAAGAAGAGGATACTGTTGCAGTTCTTCGTTCACCCGAGCTCTACGGCGACCACGGTGTTGACCTTGTGTTTGAAGCCGCAGGCTCTGCATTTACAGCACAGCAGGCAGTTGAAATTGTCGCAAGAGGCGGCAAGATTATGATGGTAGGCACACACTCAAAGCCTGTACCGATTAACTTCCTCAAGATTAACCGTGAGGTTACAATCCAGACCTCCTTCCGTTACTGCAACAACTTCCCGCAGACAATTGAAGCAATTGCATCGGGCAAGTTCAACGTTAAGGATATGGTTACACATATCTATGACTACAAGGACGTTCAGCAGGCATTCTCAGACGCAATCGACCCGGTTAAGAAGCTGGATATGGTTAAGGGCGTAGTTAAGGTAGCTGAATAAAAGTATTAATTCAAGAAAGGTGATAAATTATGATTTCAGATATCAGATTTTGGGAAAGAAAAGCATCAGAAGGACACTATGCAATTCCTCACTTCAATGTATGGAACGCTGAAATGCTGATGGGCGTTATCGACGCAGCAGAGGAGCTTCGTGCACCGATTATTATATCGTTCGGAACAGGCTTTACAGGCAACACAGTTTTCGAGGACTACTGCTATATGATGGAGTCAATGGCTAAGAAAGCAAGCGTACCTGTTATTCTGCACTGGGACCACGGCAGAAATATGACAATCCTGCACAATGCAGTTAATCATTGTATGAATTCTGTAATGCGTGATGCGTCTGCACTTCCTTTTGA
>JBJFHX010000104.1:0-5523 GCA_051893995.1 Ruminococcus sp. | reverse complement strand
CAGTTAATCATTGTATGAATTCTGTAATGCGTGATGCGTCTGCACTTCCTTTTGAGGAGAACGTTGCAGAGATTAAGAGATGCGTTGATTACTTCCACGCATACAATATTCCCGTAGAGGCTGAGCTTGGACACGTTGGTAACGAAACAGTATACGAAGAGGCACTCTCAGATTATCAGTACACTGACCCCTCAAAGGCAAAGGAATTTGTCGAGAGAACAGGCTGTGACTCACTTGCAGTTGCAATCGGCAACGTGCACGGCGTTTATTCTTCAGAGCCGAAGCTCGCTTTTGATGTACTCGAAGCAGTAGCAAAAGAGGTTGACGTTCCGCTCGTACTTCACGGTGCGTCGGGTATCGGCGACGAAGATATCAAGAAGGCAATTTCACTTGGCATAGCTAAGATTAACATTCACACTGAATTGTGTCAGGCTGCTATGGAAGCTATCAATGCTCACAAGGACGAGCCTTTCCTCGCAGTTGAGCGTGCAGTAAGAGCAGCAGTTAAAGAACGTGCTATGTACAAGATTAAATTATTTGGTGATGACGGTAGAGCAGATGAGTAATGAAAAGAAACTGGATGTAATTTGCCTTGGTGCTGCGGTAGTTGACATTCCGCTTCGTCCGGTATCAAGGGATATATTCGACATAGAGTCTTATCCGGTGGACAGAATAGCTATGTCGGTGGGCGGCGACGCAATGAACGAAGCAACAATCATCAGCCGTCTTGGCTTTAAGACAGGCATAATTGCCTGCATCGGCGATGACGCGGCAGGTCAGTTCATTCTTCGCTCCTGCAAAAAGGACAACATTGATGTTGAGGGTATCAAGATTGACCCGAACATCGACACCTCAATGAACATCGGTCTTGTAACCGAGGACGGTGAAAGAACCTTTGTTACAAACCGCAACGGAAGTCTTTGGAAAGAAAATATTGAGCACGTTGATTTTGAAAAAATGAAGCAGGCAAAAATTCTTTCCCTAGCAAGTATTTTCAACTGCCCTCTGCTTGACGGCAAGACTCTGGTTGAGATATTCAAGGTTGCCGAGGCAAACGGTATGATTATATCGGCAGATATGATTAAGCCCCGTCTTGGTGAAACACTTGACGACATCAGAGAAGCTCTGAGCTATGTTGATTACTTCTTCCCGAATTACGATGAAGCCTGCCTGCTGACAGGTGAAACCGAAGAAGCAAAGGTAGCCGACAAGCTGTTTGAATGCGGCGTAAAGAATGTCATTATGAAAATCGGCAAGCGCGGATGTTATATCCGCAACGTATCGGGTGCTATGATTGTTCCTGCCTGCAAGGGCGTGACTGCAATTGATACAATCGGCGCAGGCGACAACTTTGCATCGGGCTTTATTGCAGCGTTGCTTCAGGGAAAGAACATTCACGAATGTGCAATTTATGCTAACTGCACAGCGGCTATTTCAGTTCAGCACGTTGGCGCAACAACAGGCGTTAAGAACAAGGAAATGGTTGACGAAATGCTCGAAAAATACAAAAAAGACTACATACTTTGATACTGAGATTCAGCCCTGCGATTATTCAAAGGGCTGAACAATCATTGAGAAAGGATGACTTGCTATGAAGACGATGAAACTTGGTAAAACAGGCATTGATATTTCAAGAATGGGACTTGGCACATGGTCGATCGGCGGCGGCTCTGCATGGGGCGGCGACCACGACCTTCAGGTTGTGGTTGATACAATCCGTGAAGCTCCGAAGCTCGGTGTAAACCTTATTGATACTGCTCCCGGATACAACTTCGGAAACAGCGAGAAAATTATCGGTAAGGCTCTTGAACAGATGAACCGTGAGGACGTTGTTATCATCACAAAGTGCGGCGTTACATGGGATCAGGAGATGAAGGGCGACCTCTTTAACAAGGTAAACGGTATTCAGCTCTACAAAAACTTAAACAGCGAGTCCGTTAAAAGAGAAATTGAAGGCTCACTCGAGAGAATGGGCACCGATTATATCGACGTATATATGACTCACTGGCAGTCAATTGAGGGCAGTGAGTATTACGTTCCGATTCAGAAAACAATGGAAGTTCTCAACGAGCTTAAGGCGCAGGGCAAAATCAGAGCAATCGGTGCTGCTAATGTAGACATTAATCAGATTCAGGAGTACTTAAAGTACGGCGACCTTGACATTGTTCAGGCTAAATACTCTATTCTTGACCGTGGAATTGAGGACGAGATTATTCCCTGCTGTCGTGAAAACGGCGTAACAATTCAGGCTTACTCTCCGCTTGAAATGGGACTTCTTTCGGGAACATTACCCAGAGATTACAAGCCCGTAGGTGCACAGATTCCTAAAAAGTGGTTCCAGCCCGACAATATGCAGGCTGCTATGGACGTTATGGAGCAGTGGAAGCCTCTCTGCGAGAAATACAACTGCACTATTGCAAACCTTGCGCTTGCATGGATTCTTGCACAGGGCGACTTTATCAATCTGCTCAGCGGTTCAACAACTGTAGCACAGATTGCAGAGAATGTTAAGTCAGCAGAGATTGAGCTTGACCCGTCTGATGTTGCTGCAATGCGTGATATGGTAGAGGCTATTGACAAGTAAATTATTTATATAAGTCACAAAAAATCCTTTACTTCTATTCTAAATTGTGTTACAATGTATACATAAAAGAACAGAAGGTCGGTATATGACAAAGAGAATAGATAAAATCAAACAGAAGGTCGAAGCTGAAGGTGAAGTATTCGTATCCGACCTCAGCCGTTTGTACAACGTTACTGAGGAAACAATTCGCAGAGACCTTGAAAAACTAAAAAACGAAGGTGTTGTTACCCGTACATACGGCGGCGCTATGCTGAACACGACATTGCAGAGCGACAGGGTTCACTTCTCAAAAAGAAGAGCAATTAACCTTGAAGCAAAGAAGAAGATTGCAAAGCTTGTGGCTCGTGAATTCGGCGACGCAAGAACAATTATGGTGGACAACAGCACTACCGTTATTGAAGCGATGAAGCTTATTAAGGATAATAGAAATATTACCGCAATCAGCTTTTCGGCTCAGATTTTTCAGGAGCTGGATGAAACGAATATGATGCTCGTTTCAACCGGAGGAATATATGATGAAAGAACTCGCTCCTTCTACGGCAGTCTTGCAAAGGAAAATATCCGCAAATACAACGTTGATGTTGCTTTGCTCGGTTGCAAGGGACTGGATATGACGAACGGAATATCGGACTCGTCTGAAGGAGAAGCGGATTTAAAGGCAGAAATGTCAAGCCGTGCAGCAAGCGTAGTTGTGCTGGCTGATCATTCAAAATTCGGTCAGACCGCATTTGTGAATTTCCTGCATTGGGATATGGTCAATTGTTTGATTACCGATGAAAAACCCATTGATAAGTGGGTAGAATTTTGTAATCGTATGAACATTCGTCTGATATATGAGTGATACATAAAACGTTTTTTCTATTCGCAATTTCATATAGTGATAAAAGCTCTTGATTTTAACAAATCAGGAGCTTTATGTTTTATGAAAAACTGCTTCGAAACGGTCGGGCAAAGAGGTTTTGATATTTTTAAACTATCCGCCCGAATTGCGTGTCGGGGCACTCGTATTTTCTAACTTTATTGATAATTGCTTCGTAGCGGTCGGGCAAGGAAGTTTAGATAAATATTAAGCTTTCCGCCCGAATTGCGTGTCGGGGCACTCGTATTTTCTAACTTTATTGATAATTGCTTCGCAGCGGTTGGGCAAGGAAGTTTAGATAAATATTAAGCTTTCCGCTCGAATTGCGTGTCGAGGCACTCGACTGATGATTGCTTCTGTTTCATTTGCGATTACAGCGCAACGCTATGTTAGGGGGTGTCGGAAGATTAATTCGATAATTCATAGGCTTGTGCTTATTGCTTATGATTCGCAAATTTTTATGTGAAGGAGATGTGATTATGTCATTACAAAAGAAAAAGTCATCAATCGTCAAAAAAATGATAATTTCAGTGGCGGCAGGTTTTGCAGTCGGATTTTTGTGCCTGTTATTGAAAAGTATGCTTATGGGCACAGACGGCGAGAGCGTCTGGAATGTTGTTGACGCAATATTTTTCCAGGATATTACCGCTACAACAAGCATTGAAGGCATAGGCTTGTTCTATATTATCGGACAGCTTTTTATGCACGGTCTTCAGATGATGATTGTGCCTCTGGTGCTTTGCTCATTAAGCCTTGCTCTTTGCAGTCTTGCAGACCCGAAAAAGCTCGGAAAAATTGCAGGAAAAACTTTTATAACCTACCTTTCCTTTTATGTAATTGCCGCCGCACTCGCAGGCGCAGGCGCATACTTTGTAAAGTCGATGGGCTGGTTCAGCGTAAATCTTCCTGCTCAGCAGGCTCAGGAAATTGTAACGATGGAGGGCTATAACCCGCTTGTAACAGTTGTCAATGCCGTTCCGTCAAATATTATCAGCGCAATGTCAACCAACACGACAATTCTGTCGGTTGTAGTTATTGCAATTGTGCTCGGCTTGTGCATTACAAAAATGGGCAAAAAAGCTGACCCAATTAAAAATGTAATTCAGAACCTGAACGATATTGTTCAGATGTTCCTTGACTTCCTTATCAACAAAATTGCACCGATTGCAATTTTCTGTATGATTTCAAGAGCACTTGCCGTTTACGGATATGAATATATTTCCCCCACATTGGTATGGATTGCGTCGACAATTGTAATCTGTCTTGTTCTTGTATGCACAATCTATCCGATAGGCGTGTTCCTTACAACAGGTCTTAACCCGATTACTTTCCTTAAAAAGACAGCAAAAATCGGACTTTTTGCTGCGGCAACAAATTCATCTGCCGCAACATTACCCCTCAACACAAAAACCTGTATAAACGAGCTCGGCTGTTCGGAAGAAGTAACAAGCTTTGTTCTTCCCACAGGTATGACAATCAATATGAACGGTACAACCGCAATGCATATGATTGCAATTACCTTTATTGGAACAGCGGCAGGAATTGACGTAACGCCGATGACTTTGATATTGACAGCATTTCTTTCTATATGTACGGCAGTCGGCACTCCCGCTATCCCCGTAGCAGGAACTACTATGGTATATGTTGTTATGATGGGACTTGGATTTAATTCCGAGCTTTGTATGATTGGTTATTCGCTTGTTCTTGCAATGAATTACCTACCCGGTATGGCTGTTATTACCCTTAACGTAGTTGGCGACGCCGCTACAAACGTAATTGTAAGCCACAAAGAGGGCGCTCTTAACAAGGAAATTTACAACAAAAAGTAATTTCTGATTGCTTATTACTGCTTTTCCATAATATTATCCCAAAACCCCCGGGATAAGACAAACGGCTTCCGTGTAATTCATTCGCATATACGGGAGCTGTTTGCTTTTTATTATCAGTATAAGATTTTGTTTTCTGATAAAATTAATAATAAATCAGATTATCCCATTAAATAAGCTGAATTATTCGCTTAGTTTGTAAGATAAACTATAATTTATTTCAATGCGGAATTCGGAATGCGTAATGCGGAATA
>JBJFHX010000103.1:0-13648 GCA_051893995.1 Ruminococcus sp. | reverse complement strand
GAAGGGGCAGAAACCCCTGTGTCGTTCCTAACTGACATTCATCTAACTTATGTAGGAACAACACAGGGGTTGTTCCCTACACTTGTTTGTGGATATTTAATTCCGCATTCCGAATTATGCATTCCGCATTAAATTCTGAATTTTGCGTTATCCTATCGGGAAGATGAAATAAGGCTCTTGATAATTTGTATTGTAGAAGTATGCGCCCTCGTCACTGTCGGCCGCAAAAGTAGAAAATTTAGATTTTGCTTGCCCATAGAGAGCCGCCTGCAACACAACATAATTATTCTTCATTGAATCTGTTTTAATGTCATATACTGTTGCATCATATTCCTTGTGTATTTGGAAGTATTCCTTTAAAGCATAACGGTCATAATCCGATGAATCAGGATTGATGAGGCTGTATTTCTTTTCCGGAGTGAAATAGTATCCTCCACCGTATATATATTCTTCCGGTGTATCATCTTCATATATTTTAAATCCGGAAGATAATCCGGCCTTGCTGCAAACCAAAGTGCGTGTGCCGTCAAGGGGCAGCTCCTTTTCCAGAATGCCGGAGGTCAATATTTTGGTCGGTTTTATCGCAGAACTGTTTACCGCAGATTCAACCTGATGCACCATATACTTTGACGTAGCATTTATCAATTTGCCGTTTGTCATATACTCGCCAAAGCTCATATCCTTGTAGGATGCAAATCTATTGCTTGACTTAAGGCTGTTAAAGCGAGCTTTTATAATCTTCAAATCCTTTGATGAGAGTATATTATTTGAAAACAGATTTATTTTATCCATGCGGTCAGCGCTGATATAATAGCCGGCAGGAATCCGCCATATTATAGGAGCGCCCGCAGTGAGAAATTCATCTACTCTCTCATCTAAGTAGTCGTAACGATAAACATAGGGGTCTGTTCCTTTATCTTCATAGCCATCATAGCCCCAATATTTTACCTCCCTTGAATTGAATCTATAATAGGTTTTGATTCTCATATTGTAACCGGTTCCGCTTACACGCAAGGTAATGGGTCTGTTTACAACATAGCAATATGAATATCCCTCCGGTTCGTCATATAAACCGCTATGATTCTTTATGTAATCAAGCGCCTTGTGATTAGCTTTGGTTATCTCCTTATCGTCTGTTGAAGTATCATATTTTTCCACGAAGCTTGCTGTAATGCCGTAATTGTAAAGCATTACTACAAGGGATTTTCTTATGTTTTCCATATCCTGCTTGGCTTCCGACTGGAAATTATACTTGTACTTCATTATTTCATCGAAGGTATTAAGTATAGCTTGCCCCTCGTAAATCTGCTTGCAGAAGTTTACATAATCATTTCTGATGTTGTTCATAAAATCGTTTGTAAGATTCTTGAATGACATCTGCATATAAATATAGCCGTAGAGTATATCTCCTGTTTTTTCGGTATATTCAATGGATTTATCGCCGTTTTCATTCATCTTCTTAACCGCATTGCCAAGGTCTGTCTTGAGCGCCTTTACAAGCTCGTCGCTGTATTTAAATCCCTTTCTACCGAATACATCATCACAGGCTTGGAAGGTATCATCATCAAGCTTGATTGTTACTGTTTTGCTAATCTTCTTTGCATCCACACTGTATGATGAATTGTTTTTATCGGGTATTGCTAATTTGCCTTCATTGTCGTAATAGAGCTTTAGCTCATTACCGTGCTCGGATCGGATATAATCCACCAAGGACCTGCGGCAATTCGAAATGTATGAATTAACGGTTTTGTCAAGCTTTTCAACATAATTTGTATTGAAAGCACTCCACTTGCTCTCCAATGTTATCAGAGTGTTTTTCTTCGATTCAGCTATTATATCATCGCCGTATTCCTCAACTGTGCTTTTCAAATCCTTTATCTCGCAGTCGAGGTTATTAACCATTGTCTTGATGTCGGTGACAATTGACAGAATCTGCGCAGTTTCTCCGTCAGAGCCTGTATCAACACCCAATAGTGAGAAAATTGCTCCGATGAAGTCGCCGGAATAAAACTCGGAAAGCGTAGCAGACTGAATAATTGTAGCAATATTGACAATATCATTGATTAAATCTTCGGATGAATAATTCGAGAATTTTTCTACAAGATTATCAATAGCATTTCCGTCAGCCTTGCTTGTTTCAAAAGCATAGGAAAGCCCTGCGCTGTTATTATCGGACTCTGTTCCCCACAAATCAACAAGCTTGCCCTCTGAAATCTCTGCATAGCCGTTAAATAAAGAACTTTCCTTGTCTGCGGAGAATGTAAATTCAATGTCGCAGCCGTTGTCGGTATTTTTAACAGAGGTCACCTCTGCACCCTCAAAATCACCGCTGAATTTTATATCAGACTCCGACAGCTCCTTAAGCTCGCCGCTGCGTGCAAAAAGCTGTGCTGTCGCCTTGAATTTGTCCGAGTCGCCCTCGGGCTTATCAAGTGACTTTATTACGCCGCCGAGTGATGAACAACTTGCCGTAATCTCAACATATATTCCGTCGCCGCCGACTGCCTTTGAGTCGATTTCAAGCGCTTTGCCGTTTAAAGCACTTACTGCATCATCAATGCTTGATTTATCCGTCTTTACATAAAGCTTGAATGAGGTTTTGTCATCACTGATTTTTACGCTGTCAACCTTATAACCCTCAAGCGTTACAAGAGGTGCAAGCTCTTCGTCTGAAACTTCAAGCGTTTTGCCGTAAACATCAACATCAAAGCTCAGAAGTCCGTTTTCAAGTGCAAAGGATTCTGCATCAATAAACGCGTCAAGATTGTCAACCTCGAGCATTGCAAGAATTTTTGCTCCTGCATCGGTAGTATTCTCCGAAAGCTGTGCATATCCGTATGCGGCAGAGGAAATCTCAACTTCGCCCTCTGTCTTGATTGTAATCGTGTCGCCTTCTGATGTTACAGAGGTTGCTTTCAGATTTTCAAATACACCTGATAAGGTAATATCTTCGGGTTTTATTTTTTCGGAAGCTTTTGCATTTGTAAGCTTTAATTCCAAGGTCGGGTTTTCCTGACCGTTTTTAAGCTTTGTCGTTATTGTTGCCTCGGGCGTGGTGCTTTCTTCAAGACAGATGTTGTCAAAACCCAGAACAAACGATTTACCGTCAACCGCCTCCTTATGCACATAGTACAGATACATACAGTAGTAATCGTATTCAGGCTCTTTAAAGCTTAACTCAAGCGTTTTGTCGTCCTTTCGCTGGACGGTAACTTCCTCAATAAGGGTTTCCTTGAAAAGCTCTTCACTGCTTTGTGCAGTATCATTAGTACTTAGTGACTCAACGCTTGCCTTTGAAACAGGATAGGCAACCACACGAACACTGTCGCTTTTGACCTCTGATTTGTAGCTTATATCCTCGGCGGAAAGAGTTACATATCTTGTTCCGTCATTTTCGGTGGATATTACTTTTGCAATCTTCATATTTTCATAGTCAGCATCCGTAATCTCCCATTTTCCGTCCCACGACGGCGCATTTGAACACGCCGCAATGTTAAGGCAGATTATCACAGCAAGCAACAGCGCCACCATTCTTTTTAAATTTGTTTTCATTGAAAAGCCTCCTTTTTATGGTTTATTATCAAAGCTGTATTAAAGCTTTTTCTTGAGAGTTGAAGTTTGTGCAATTAATACCACTGCTACTACTGCAATCAGAATCCAGCTTGGAAGCAGTGTGGGCAGGCTGAAACCGAAATTCTGAGAATTGATATAGCTTACTGCAAACGGTGCTGCGGCAGTTATAATTCCGCCCAGTATGTAAATTACAGATGATACAACAGCAAATTTGCCTGCACTTTCTTCTGTGAATTGGTCGATTTTCATAATACCGATACACCTTTTTGCACAGAACTGAGCAATGCCCAGAATCACGCCCAACACGCCTACGACTGCAATAATGTAATCGTATACTGCAATTGTTTCAAAAATGTTCATAATGATTTCCTCCGTTAATGAAATTAAACTAAGTTTGTGTACTGATGATAACATACCCACTATGACAAAATACGGACAAATGTTCAATATTTATAAAAATTCGGATACATATCATCTGTTTTGCTTTAATTTTAACATAGAGGGTGTGACAAATGCGTGACAAATTGATATGTTTTTCCATAAAAAATAAAATTTTTTTAAATTTCTGCAAATAAAAACACGATTGAGCCTTTGCCCAACCGTGTTCAATAGATATTCAGTTGTTATTTTGCGTAAGACCTGCGCAGGTTGATTCTGCCCAACTGTACTGCATCATATACTCGCCGTGAAACTTCGGCTCTCCGGTTTGCAGATAACTGAAATAATCGCAATCAATGAGTTCGGTATTAAGAAAATAGTTGTATCCGTTTTGCTGCAGAACCTCCTCTGCGTCTGCATAGCGAAGAGCATTTCGCAAATCTACAAACAACTGGCGCACATATGTCATATGCTTACTTTCATCATCAACAGTGCTCCACATTATAGAACAGATTTGCTTTGCCGTCATACCCGCACCTCTGCGGTCAACCAGAATTGCAAGCAGCTCTTTTGACTTTAATCGCTTAAAATTCAGAAATTTTCCCTGTGCGTACACCTCAAAATTCCCGAAGCATTTAACCGTCAACAGCTTGTCTGTGTTTTTTTCTTTGGCTTTTTCCTGCTTTATGTGGTCAATTTCAGCCTGTACCGCCTTTGCAGTAATCGGCTTTAAAAGATAACCCGAAACATGAATTTTAAAAGCCTCCACCGCATACTCCGAAAAGCCTGTGCAGAAAATAATCTTACAATCCGGGTGAATTTCAAGCAGTCTTTCTGCAAGTGCAAGTCCGCCCATTCCGCGCATACTTATATCGAGGAATGCAATATCAATCGGATTGGTTTTTGCCCACTCCAAAGATGCTGTACAGGATGTGAACTGTACAACAGACGATATATCAGGCGACGCCTTTACAGCCGCAGTCAATGCATTAAGCATAATCTGCTCGTCGTCTACGGTCAACGCTCTCATATAGTTTCCTCCTTTGGAATAGTAATAACGGCAGTTGTCCCTTTGCCCAAGGTACTGTCAACCGTCAGATTACCGCCGCACATAGCACTTAATCTTTCGCGGATATTTTGAATGCCGATATGCTTCTTTTTATCATAAACGGCTGATTTGTCAAAGCCTACTCCGTTATCTTTTACACACACGCAGTAATCTGTATCGGTTTCATATGTAGATACAGTTATTTTTCCACCGCTTTCAAGTCCCATAAGTCCGTGCTTTACTGCGTTTTCAACAAGCGGCTGAACCGACAGTGCAGGCAGATTAAAATCTTCCGCTTTCAAATCGTATTCTATCTGAATGTCGGGAAAGCGAACCTGCTCTATGCTCATATAGCATTTTATGTGATTCAATTCCTGTAAAAAACGAATAGGTACGCTGTTGTTAAGCTCGCTGAAATTTCCTCGCAGATATTGAGAAAAGCTGCGTGTTAATTCTGCCGCCTTTTCGGGCTGTTCAAGGCACAGCTGATGAATTGTACCGAGGGTATTATAAATAAAATGCGGCTGTATCTGACTTATCATTGTTGAAATACGGCTTTCGGTAATCTGCCGTTCCTTTTGCGCAAGCTCCCTGTCTTTTTCAACAAGCTGAATTTCTTTCTCAGAAAGCTGTCGTGTCAGCTCTCCTCGGAACAGCATATAAATCAAAAGCAAAGAAACCGTGGTTGCCATATACAGAGGAGTCGGATCCCAGTATGAAAGCAACGGCATTGTAAGCAAGGGCAGTACGCTAAATGAAAGCAGAGAAATCGTACCTTTTAAAGTAAGTATTTTCCAGAATCTGATTACCATAATAATTTCAAGCAACAGGGTAATTAAATCAAGTATTCTCACTATAAAGTAATACTCTCCGTCAACATAATATCCGTCTGAGTCAAAGTCAAACAGCATTCCGTTGAAAAGTGAAATTACAACAAGACAAAGATACACTAAGCCGATTACTGCAATTACATTTGCATATTTCCACGATATTTTCTTCCGTTCTCTGACAAAACCTATCAGGCAATAAGCATATAATACTTCAAGTACCACTCCTAACCCAAAGGAAAGAAAAGCAGATACTTTTAAAATCAGAATATTCTCGGGTGAACCGCCAAAAATCCATAAACCGCTTTCGCCGAGAAGCATAAGAATATTTGTCGCAAGCAAGGCTATAAAGCACTTTAAAAACGGTCTGCTCCGTGTTTTGTCCGTAACCGCTCCCAAAAGCATAAACAGCGTGATTACAGCTGAAAACCAGAGCAGTCCGACGTTCAGCTCCAGATTATAATTAAGATTTTCCATATATCTGTCCTCTGTTTTCCTAAGGAAGCACTGATTAAATCGTTTGTGCATATTGCGCAGTCAGATTTTTCGTCAGATTGGACAAATAAACCGCAGTAATGCTGACGCATTACGAGGATTTTTTGGGCAATCCGGCGGAAAATATGCAAGCAAGATGTGCAAACAACTCTCAGTGTGATTTAATCAGTGGTTCCTTAATAATTATTTTTGAGATAATCGCAGTAATTTTTGTCCTCTGAAATCAGTAGATAATTTTCAAGAGTTTTTTCATCATCGGAAGGAAAACATATATTCAACCCCGAGATGTTACTTCTTGTTTCGGATTTCACAGCTTTTATTATTCCGCTGAAATCATAACTAATATTAAAGTAATCTGCAATTTCGCCGAAATCATATAAATATGCAATTGACGAACCGAAGCTTTCACACTCCTGAACTGCCTTTGACATAATAAGCTTGTTGTTGCTTCTTTCGGCTTTGTTAATACATTGCGATAATACGGCTTTTACCTTGTCGAACTCAGTAAGCTTAATTGCCGAAAGAGTGTAATTATCACTGTCCTGATGAGATTTTTCGTAGCTGTTCAGAATAACATCATAAAACCTTTTTGTACCGAGAGATTCTGCAACAGCCTTGTAGTCCCATCCGCCCGTAGGCTCATCATCCTCTGATGCTATCATATAATCAGCATATTTTGATACCGTCAGCGCTGTTTCGTAATTTGCCATAAGACAACAATCAAATCCGATAAATTCAAAGCTTCCGGAAAAAGTGCTTTCTGAAAGTGCCTCATCAAATTCCTGCACCGTCAGCCAGTCGCTATTGTAAATCTCATCTTTGCAAATGCCTTTGAGGAATCCTCCGCCGTGATCCCATAAAATCAGCGCAGTCCTTTCGGACGGAAATTCTTTTGTACCCCAGTCAATAAAGTCCTTAAGCGTTGAGGAATCGCCCATACAGCATAGTTTACTCTCGTCAAGAAGTACAAGCTTATTGTCAGACACCTTATACCTTTGAAGTTTATCGCTCGAAATACTGTGTTTTTTCCATCTCAAAGAGCCGCCTGTTTCAAGCACAACATTCACTTTATCGGAAATTTCTGCACTTAATAGTTCAGAAATATCGTCTGATGCAGAGCCGTTCTTACTCTCAAGAGAGCTTCCACACATATAAATAAGAAGAGTAAAATCATCATTATCAGGATTTTCAGTCGTACTTTGATTCTCATATGATGAACTTTGATTCTCGAAGGCTGGATTTGTTTTTGCTTTATCCGCAGAACAACCAAACAGAAAAACGCAAAAGATTAAAAATGTCAATAAGCATATTAACTTGATATCTTTAAAGCCTCTGTTCATATCCGCACCTCCTTTATAGATTTTATCACAAGAAAATTTAAAGTTCAATAACAAGGAATTATCTTAAGCAAAATCAACACTACCGAATATAGCAACAGCGATAATACTAACTGCACCAATTACAGCCTTAATTTTAAAATTTTTAAATATTTTTTTAAAATCCCTGTTTTTTGACCCTGTCTTGTCATAGTCGCCCTGCTATACTGTAGTCACAAGATAAGGAAGGCAATCCGTTCCTCATTAACTTCAAAGCAAAGGTTGAAGGTGCAAAAACAGGCACCTCGATTGACAGTATTATCGAAGAGTGCATTAATGACAACGAGGAAATCTGGAAGTACTATGAGCTTGGTATCACAATGTACAGCGTTCTTGCTCCTTCATATGTCAGCTATCTTAAGACAAGAGGAAAAACGGATATGGCTAATGCTAACAAACAGGAATACATTAGCTTTATGACAGGTATCTACCCGAGCAAAGGCGAGGACAAACCCTACAACAGCGTTAATGCTATTGATGTTCACGATTACTATATGAACGCAGTTCTTCCGAAAATGCTTGAAGAATCGGGCAAGTATAAGTTTGAGGACAACTCATGGGAAGAAAAGGTAGCAGAGGTTACATGCAACGGGGAAACGGAAATTTTTAAAAGCTTTGACGAAGCGTGGAACTATGCAACTAAATATACAAATACTAAAATCACATTATGTAAAGATGTTGAGATAAAAGGAAACTTTAAAACAAGCTCGGCACATAAAAATAATATTGAGTTTGATTTACAGGGACATATTCTGACTTTATCAGGATATCAAATAGACGAATATTTCACTGTCACTAATAAGGGTTCTCTCAAACTTTACAGCAGTAACGGAACAGGTTCTATTGTACGCACTAATAATAAGAGTGGAAATTCTTGTGTAAATAATGAAAACGGTACCCTTAAAATTGAAAATTGTATAATAAAAAACTTTCTCGGAAGTTCTATTATTAATACAAAAGGAAATGCAGAAATAACCAATTGTACTTTCAAAAACAATAGTTCACATAGCGGCGGTGCAATTTATTCAAAAGCAGAAATTAAAATAATCAATTGTATTTTTGAAAACAATAAATCTTCCTTTAACGGTGGCGCAATCGCTATTTACGACGGCAGTTCCTACATCAGCAATTGTACATTTAATAATAATATAGCGGAAAGAGAAAACGGCGGTGCAATATACTATGTAAACGGTTTGTCTGCACCGAAAATCAGCCATTCAACTTTCACAAACAACTATTCACACGATGACGGCGGTGCAATCTATGTATCTGCACACACAGATATTGATATTGGAAATACAGTATTCAGATATAACGAAAGTCGAAACATCGGCGGTGCAATCTATCTCGGTCAGCTCAGAAGTACAAATCATTACTTCAGAAATGTAACCATTGAATACAACAAATGCGGAAAAGAAGGCGGTGGAATTTTTGCAGACGCTTGTGGATGTAACACGGCAGACATCAAGCTCTTTGGCTGGAACAAAATCAGATATAATACTAATGCGTACGGCTCTGCATCAAATGCAAAAATGATAAAAGATACCTGTAGGACAGTATTCAAAATCATGGACGATTTTGACACATATAATTCCGACATCAGAGGAACAACAAACAGTGACGGCAGTTGTATGGTATTCCTTAACACATCATCAGACTATGTATATTACTACTCTTACGGAATGCAGAGCGGAGCATTCAGAGCCGATAACGGCAGAACTGAATTAAGCGGAAGCGGTGTTTACTGGTACAAGTAATAATCAAGTAAATACTGTTCAGAAACAAATTAATTGCGATACTAAAGGCTCTCGATAAATGCCGGGAGCCTTTAGTCTTTTCTAAAATCATTTCCGAGTCTCACAACTTTAAACCACGCAAGGTCTCTATTTGAATTTAAAAAGCAGACTGCTCTTACCGCCTTTTTCACGGTAGCGTTGTTCGGTTTCTATCAAACCTACTTTCTTCAAATCTTTAATAGCTCTGCGGACAGTTGCAGGCGACAGCTTTATGTCGCCTGCTATTGTATTTACGGCGGGCCAGCATTCACCGTTTTTGTTGGCTCGGTCGTGGAGGTAGGTATAGACAGCTACGGCTCGGTGGGGCAAGTCCATTTGATAGAGAAAGGTTAATCTACTCATTGCTGTTATCCTCCTGAGGTGGTCTTTCGGTTCTTATGACTACTTTTCTTTGCTTGTCTGTGTTTTGTCCAGGCTGGGAAACTGTCGAGGTTTTACACAATATTTATCAGCATACTTTAAAGGATAAACAAAAGTTAATGACCGATAAAGTTATTAATGTTTTTAACACAAATTTTAAAAATGCAACACAAAATGCAACACAAAAAAAAACGCCGATATAATCAGCGTTTTAGTGGTGGAGGTGAGGAGAGTCGAACTCCTGTCCGAAAACTGCTTGCCAAGACTTTCTCCGAGCGCAGTCGCTGTTTTAAATCTCCCTCACCGCATCGCCCAACGACAGGCTATGCGGCTCGGCAGCTCCTGAGCTGTGACAGAGTGCGGAGCAATACTCTGTTCACATTTACCACTAATCGACGCCCCTTGCACAGCCGTGGTCCTCCGTGCAGGAACGAGCAGCATTAAGCTGCTAATTTAACTGTAGTTTTGTCAGTTATTTTTAAGTTGCGGATTTTATAGCGGTCCCGCACCGCTGCTCGCTTATCAAGGTTTGCAATCCCCGTCGAAACCTTTACACCCCCGTATATAAATATCATCTTTCTTTTATGAATTTAACAACTTTTACATTACCGTCTATTGAAGTTCCATCAACTTTGAAACCGCATTTCTCGGTATAGAATCTTATATTTTCATCTTTGTCGGCAGGCGTTATCAGAATAAATTTCTTCCAGTCCGGATAAACGGATAAAATATGCCTGAACGCCTGTGTGCCAATGCCCTTTCCCTGATACTTGGGAACAACGCAAAGGCAACCTATATAGTATATTCCGTCACCCTTTTCTTCCACCGAAATCACTCCGACAGGAGTATTATCGCAAAAAACAATCTCCTTGGGAAAATTTTCAATTGAATTTTCCATTTTCTCAACAGTTCTTCCGTATGCCGGACATTCCCCGTACCTGACATAATCATCATAGAACGCAGAATTATAAATATCAATCAGCAGTTCTGCATCGGATTTTTCAGCATTTCTGTACTGCAAGTTTATCATACATACCTCTGAATTTATCCTCTGGACTGCTCTTTTATTGCACGCTCTATGTCACGCTTTGCACTGCGTTTTGCCATATCCTCACGCTTATCGTAGAGCTTTTTACCCTTGCACAAACCGACCTGAAGCTTAACTCTGCTGTCCTTAAAATACAGACTTATCGGTATCAGCGAATAACCAGTCTGTTTGACAGTTCCGTAAAGCTTGTTGATTTCTTTCTTGTGCATCAGTAGTCTGCGCACACGCATTGGGTCACGGTTGAAAATATTACCGTGCTCGTAAGGCGAAATGTGCATACCGTTGACAAAAATTTCTCCGTCCACAATTGAGCACCAGCTGTCCTTGAGGTTTACTCTGCCGTTTCTGATAGACTTTACCTCTGTGCCGAACAGCTCGATTCCTGCTTCGTAGGTTTCCTCGATAAAATAATCGTGATGAGCCTTTTTGTTCTGTGCAATCGTCTTGAGTGAGCTCATTATATCTCATTCCTGCCTTCCAACGCCTTTGCAAGTGTGTATTCGTCTGCGTATTCAAGGTCGCCGCCAACGGGTATTCCGTAGGCAAGACGGGTCACCTTAACACCCATTGGCTTTAAGAGTTTTGAAATATACAGTGCAGTTGCGTCACCCTCAACTGTCGGATTTGTCGCCATTATGACCTCCTTGACGGTGTCGTCAGAGAGTCTTGCCACAAGCTGCTTTATTGTGAGGTTGTCGGGACCTACGTCGTTAAGCGGAGAAATTGCACCGTGCAGGACATGATAAACACCCTTGAATTCGTGGGTATTCTCAACTGCCGTTGCGTCTCTCGGAGTTTCGACAACGCAGATTACCGAATTATCCCTCGACGGACTTGCACACACAGGACAAAGCTCCTTGTCGGTGAGGTTACAGCACTTACTGCAATAGTGTATCTTTGTATGGGCGTCAAGCACTGCGCCTGCAAGCTCTTCTGCTTGTGTTTTTGACAGATTGAGCACATAATATGCAAGGCGCTGTGCAGTTTTATGTCCGATTCCGGGCATTTTTTCGAATTGCTCCACAAGATTTTCCAGTGGAGCTACATTATACTGAGCCATAATTAAAACATTCCGGGAATGTTAAGTCCGCCCGAAATTGACTCCATTTTGTCCTCTTTTTCCTTTGCAGCTGCTCTTAATGCTTCATTTGCAGCAGCAATTACGAGGTCGGAAAGCATCTCTACGTCTTCGGGGTCAACAACCTCGGGTGAAATTTCAACCTTTGTAAGCTCCATTTTGCCTGTAACAGTTACTTTTACAGCTCCGCCGCCTGCTGTGGCATCGTATTCCTTTACTTCAAGCTCTGCTGCGGCTGTTTCCATATCATCCTGAAGCTTCTGTGCCTGACGTGCAAGTTGCTGAATGTTATTTGCTCCGCCGTTGTTGTATCCTTTTGGTAATCTTGCTTTCATAATATTAATTTCCTTTCAGTTTTATTCCTCTGTTATTTTAATTCCCGTTCCCTCAAGCCCGTTTTTCAGGACGTCAAGAGGGTCGGTTTCTTTCTTTCTTTCTTCTGCACGCTTGTAAGGTCCGAGCCTATAAACTCTACCTGTTGTTTCAAGAATAATCTTCCTGATTTCCTCTCGCCTTGTGCCGTTTTTCAGAAGCTCAAATGCCATTTCGTTACTCGTATCAATCAGCAGATAACTGTCGCTTACGTATGCTGTTGAGCCTGAAAAAGCCGCAGCAATCGCTCTTGAAACAGGCTTCATATTGCTGACAACGTCCACCCACTCGGGGAACGGCTTAGCGTTTTTGTAGATTTCATCAAGGTTTGCAGGAGTCCTCGCAGGATTTGAAGCAGGAACAGGTGCAGGCTTTGCAACAGGCGCTTTTGGTTTTTCGGGTTCCTTAATCAGCTCAGGCTCTGCAAATTTTTGCTCCGGAGTTGAATCAGGTACATCAACAGCTTTTGTAGCAATAACTTCTGCTCTTTCTTTCTGCTCAGGCAGTGAATCAGGTTCAGAAATATGTGTATTTTCTTCAATATTTTCTGAAGCAGGAGCATAATTTACTGTTATTCCCTTTTTAACCGCTTTCTCAAGCGCGCAAATTCTCTGAGTAAGCGCCTCGGTTGTGCCGTCAAGCTCGGAAGAAGCCAGCTTTACCATAGCCATTTCAAGCTCTGTTCTGTCGCCCGTTCCCTTACCCATTCGCTGATAAGCACGTGACAAAACGTCCATATAATAGACTATGTCGGCAAGCGAAAGATAGTCAGACTGCGTTTGCGCTTCTTCAAATTCGTCCTCGGACATAACGAGAATATTCCTCGGATTTCTGACGGATTTAATCAGCATAAGCGCTCTGAAATGTGCGATAAGCTCGTCGCAAAGCCGAGCCATATCCTTTGACTCGCCGTAAAGACGGTCAATGATTTCAAGCGATTTTGCGGTGTTTTTATTTATAGCGCAGGCCGCAAGTTCATAAAGATAAGTTTTTCTTGCAAGTCCGGCAGCATTTCTGACAACATTCTCGTCAATATCCGAGCTTATTGCAATACACCTGTCGAGCAGTGACAAGCCGTCACGCAACGCACCATCGGCTACAGATGCAATAAGCATTGCAGCAGAATCCGAAAGCGTAACATCCTCCTGCTGTGCAACAAAAAGAAGTCTGTCAGCTATTGCACGAGGAGGTATTCTGTGAAATTCAAACTTCTGACAGCGTGATAGAATCGTCTGCGGAAGCTTATGAACCTCGGTTGTTGCGAGTATGAAAATGACGTGTTCTGGCGGTTCTTCAA